>CALBPH010000702.1 GCA_937899365.1 uncultured Leptolyngbya sp. | reverse complement strand
GAATTGCCCAAAGCGTAAATCCTTCTGATTCAATCCGTCGCATCATATCTAACCAAAGACGTTGCCCTTCATAAAGCGGGACAATGGATAGCTCACACAGTAGTCCTTCTGCTTTTTTGAGCGTATCGTTAGCGCCATCAAGAACCTGGGATTCAAAACCCTGGGTATCGATCTTTATAAATAAGCGATTATCTGGTGAAAGATAATCTGAAGCAATCGAGTCTAGACGAGCGATGGGAACTTTTTCAGTGCCAACATAAGCTGATTTTACCTCTGCCTTAGTATGGAGCTCAAGCATGGGAAGAACGGAAGAGGATGCTGAATTACTGGCTACGTTGATGTCAATTTCACCATCAAAATCTCCAATGGCACTACGTTGGTGAATTTTCCAATGGGGATTTTGAACGGCAGCCTTAGTCAACGCCTGATAGGCATCAGATAGGGGCTCGAAGCAGACTATTTGCCCCTGATAACCAAATGAATAAAGACTACTGGCAAACTGCCCTCTGTTTGCGCCAACATCAAACACAATATCAATATTAAAATGTGCCAAAGCCTTTGAGAGCTGTAGGTTAGCGTTAGCGTTAACGCGGTGAAGATCCAAGCCTACGTTATGAAATGTTTTCTTAACAACCTGTTTGAATTTAGCAGATAGGCTCACGTTTACGTTCCCAAAAATACAACTAATAACTAAATTCTAAGCAGACAGATTTACTCCTTGAAAGTCAGATCATTTAACTACTTTTTCTGAAGAACAATGATTAAATGATCTCGTGGCATAAAAGGAAGTGGATAGTAGGCTTGCTGGAGTAGATTCTTTAAAGCTGCCTTGGATAGTTTGGCTATATTTTTAAAGACTGAACGGCTTCTCGGATTAAACTTTCTCGGGTAAACCGGAATAGTATCAACTAATTTGAAATTAGACAGTGAAGAGAAATAATCACGGGATGGAAATACAATGTGCTCCGGGTGTTTGATATACCACCATTTATTTTTTGCTTCTTCCGCTGACCAGGAACAGATATCGCCGGTTAAAAGAATAACAAATCCATTCTCTATGAGTCGGTCATAACAATTAGTTAAAAAGGATGCCAGATCGTAGAGATGTTCCACAACATCAAAGGCAGTGATGATATCAAAACACTCATCTATTGCATCCCAATCTGAATAAGCAGTATGTTGTTTGACCTGTAGTTGTTCTAAGTTGGCAGCAGAATACTCTAAACCAAACGTTGAAACATCTTTTTTACTAACGTGATCTAAAAAAGATCCATTGGCACATCCTACATCCAAAATTTTACAGGGTGCCTTAATGACGGAGTCAATAAAATCTACGGTTTTTTGGGTTTTCGTATCATGAAATTTATCAGATACCCAACCATCGCCTAAGCTATATAGCTGTATGGAGTCTTCTTCAGAAACTCTGTTTTGAGTAAATCCCGAATTACAGTTCTCACAACGCCACAATTCAGAAACGCTGCTTAATTTCACCCTTGAACTCGAATAATATGTCTCTCTAGCGTATTGGATTGCACCAACTTTAGTTAACCTAGTAGAATTACAACAAGGGCACTCCCTGAGAAAAGTATTATTTTCAAGTCTAATAACTCTCACAATTGTTCTGGAAAGAAAAAATGGACTTAGGCATTGACTTAAGGCACTATGCTAAATCAAAAAATAAATCATATTCTTAAAATTTTATTATCTAAAACGCCACTGAAAAAATAATTCACCATGGATTTTTAAGATCTAAACCTATCATTTTCTTTGATTTTCTACTTAGTTTCCACAATAGTGGCGAACTATAATAAGCGTCAAACGTAAATGCATCAGCTCTCGATTCTTTCTCAATTATTGGATTATGCTTCAATGGAAATTCCAGGCTATCTACTGTTAGATCTATTAGATGAGAAGATTTATGTTGCATATGGGCAGCATCATTAGTATTACCAATGTTCGCAACCAGGTTTTTCTCCGGAGTAATTGTTAGACCTTCTTGTAGCCAACAAGCTAATGTCCATCTGTAATCCCATCCATGTTTTACCCTGCCATCATAGATATCTTGAAAAAGCTTAGTCCAATACGTTTCCGCTCTACTGTGGTTTAGAACGGTTTTTAATAGGTTTTTTTTCCTCGCTTTAGGCCAAGCTATTATATCAATATCAAAGTTCTTCCAGGCTCTTCTCCATGTAGCCCAACCCCAGCACAAAGGATAGTTGGAAAAATAGTAACTATACTTCGTTCGTTGTCTACCATATTGGACATTAGAGCCTGCAATTTGCATAACTTTAGGTTCTTCAGCATATTTGGTCAGAAGCTCAGCGCAAAACGCAAAGAAATCCTGACTTGGCATACAGTCATCCTCTAGAATAATAGCTTTGTCAACATGCTTAAATGCCCAAGATATCCCACTAGATACTCTTGCTTTACCACCTAAATTTTCTTCAGAAAAATTTGTATAAACCTGGCAAGGCCAACCCACATCATCAAATAAACGTCTTGTTTTATAACATTTCACCGCCTCATCTTTATTTCTAGGTCCATCAGCAACTACAAAAAGTTGATTGGGAGCATAACTCTTAACGGCTTCTAAAACTTTTTTTGTTGATTCAAACCGCTTAAAGATGCATATTATAACGGGTACTTTTAGATCGAAAAAAACACTTTTTCTAGATCTCAGAATACTCATTTTCATTCACCTTCTTAAAAAAGACTAGATTATCTATATCAGAATACCCAAATAAGGATTGGTTTTAATAAATTAGAAGAGGGCTCTTTGAGTTAAAACATATCGACAATTTAACGAGTTATTTTTGGCCTTATGTAATGCATTAAGATTAAAGTATATAAATTTAAAGATTGGCCAAAAATTCATTACTAATATAGAAAGTAGTATTTACTGATTTGGCAAAAACTTGATAGTTTTGATCTGTCATAAAATAATGTATCGGTTCGTCTTGAAGCTGATGCAGTGACCTATATAGTTTCTCCACTAAAACAACTTTTGGGCGAAACCTGGACCAATCATTGGACTGTAAAACTTCTAAATCTAAACCTTCGACATCTACAGATAGAAAATCGATAAACTGCCCTTTGGTTAGATGTTTTTCTAAGATCTCCTTTAAAGGGAAAGCCTCCAGGCTCTGTTTTTTAATGATTCTATAGGGTTCTTTCCTCGATAATGCTAACTCGTGGCAAAAGGTATTCAAAGCTGGCTCATTAAATTGAAAATAGGTTAGAGCTTTATGTTCTTTCGCTATGGGTATTTCTAAGTTTATATCTCTTGATCGTTGTTCTTTAAACAATTTCATGCTTCCAGGCATAGCATCAATATTAATACCCTTCCATCCCTTTTTATAAAAGAGAAATGTATTTGAAAACCGTCTAGGATGATGTGCTCCTACATCAACATAGAAACCATCTTGTTTATTGAATAAACGTTTCAGAATTAAATCTTCACCTTCTTGAGAATAGGACCTACAAATAAAAGGATCAAAATTCATGCAATGAACGAAATATTTAACTAAGTATTTTATTGGTTCTGGAATATTTTTTTTGATGGACTTACTTTCAAAAATCATTTTAATGTCTGATAGCTTCATGAGAGATTATACTAAACTCAGCAATGATTTTTAGATTTGAATATGAAAAATATGAATTTATGATTTTCTATTTTATCAACAGGAAGGATTTTAATTGTATATAGAAAAGACCACGAGTTTGTTTGCTGAAAGCGTTTGAGAAAAAAGCAGCTATAGAATAAGAGATGACCGTAGCAACTGCCGCACCATTGCCACTATAGGTAGGAATTAAAAATAGGTTTAGGATTACATTGGTGATTGCTCCTAGTAGAGTTTTTCGGAAGGAAAGATAGGTTAAGCCTTCTGCAATGAACCAAGCAGATGTGCCTACTCCAGTAAAGACAAATAAGGCTGACCAAATATGAATTGCCAGTATCGAACCAGCCTCTCTATACTCATAACCGTATAAGAGGTTTATGAGGTTCCCAGACATAAATGTCATAGGGATAGAAATTAAAATAACAACTATCGATAAAACTCTCAAAAGCTGAGCTATTTTTTGATAGAATGAAGTAGTATTTTCTTCTTGCCTAGCAGCATAAATACTAGGCGCACATGAAGAGGCTATTGCTGTAGGAATGAAGTACCATACTTCAGAAATTCGAGTCGCCGAGGAATAAAGCCCTAAGGCTCGGGGGCCAATCATTTTCCCAAGCATAATCTGGTCTATCTTCATATAAATCACAATTGAAAACCCAGATAAGATTAAAGGCCAGCTTTCTTTGAGCAATGATTTCGCTAATGGTAAGCTCCAACGCCATAATCGGAGTGCTCCCCCCTGGATTTTGTAGCAGACAATTAAACTTATTGCACCAATCAAAACTTCAGCTAAAGTAGCCCAGGCAAATGCTAACAACGGTGCTCGCACATTGATTAAAATGACCTTAGCAATTGAAATCACTAAAAAAGCAGTGTTTTTAGCTAGTACAGTGTATTTCGACTGTAGTTGTGACTGAAACCATAGATCGATCGTCTCAAAAGCGCGAAAAATCCCAGCAGAAGCTAAAAGCCCTACTAGGCTCATCGTTAGCTGATCGTCATGATGGAGCCCAAAAACCATGCTCATAGAAAGCAATAGTGTTGCAATGCCCCCAAACAGTTGCAACCAGAAGGTTGTTCCTAAAATCTGTTCTTTCTTTTCAGGTTCATGGGTAATCGTTCGAACAACTAGAGCTGGTAACCCCAAGTTTGAAAAAGTGTTGAATAGCGCAACAAAAGCCATTGCATAACTCAACACCCCGAACTGAACTACACCTAAATATCGAGCAATCCACACTCCAACAAATAAACCTACCGTCATTCGTAGGAACCGACCAGCAAAAAGCCAACCTATGTTAGCGACAATTTTGCGCAAGTCTTTACTAAAATCCAAGGACAAAAGCTTTTGAAGAGCTGAGCTCATTGCAAGAAAATGAGGTACATGTTTAAAGAATGGGGCGTTGCCGATCCTCGGGATGATTTTATCTGCAAGGTACTGTCAAATAGCATGTTTAACCGATCGGTTCATCCTCTAAATCAGCAACGGCAAAAAATTCATAAGTCAGTTTTTTGAACAACTACAAGTAAACTCAGACAACACGTTTATCATTTGAATGATTAATGACTGTTAATCGAAGTTTGGGCAACAAACTTCGATGTATCTAAGCAGCAATTCTATTGATTCTGATTCGTTGTTTTTCCCATGTCAAAGTTGTTCGCACAATGCAATCCAAATCTACATATTGAGGATTCCAATCTAACAACTTACGAATTTTATCTGCTTGAGCCACTACACAAGCAGGATCACCAGGACGTCGGTCAACTTCCTTGACCCAAAAATTCTTTTTGGACACTCGCTGTAAACAATTAATTACTTGCCGAACACTATATCCTTGCCCGTAACCACAATTTAGTATTTGGCTATGGCCTCCAGAATTTAGATAGCGTAACCCATCCAAATGGGCAGCTGCTAAATCAACTACATGAATAAAATCTCTAATGCCTGTTCCATCTGGTGTATCAAAGTCTGTCCCAAATATTTTTACGTCAGGTTTTCGGCCTAACGCAACATCACATGCGGCTCGAATTAAATGGGTTGCCTCAGGTAGCCATGGACCTATCTGTCCATCTGGATCGGCCCCAGCCACATTAAAGTAGCGCAAAATGACATATTGTAGGTCCGATGCTTTGGCATAGTCTTGAATAATGCGCTCACTCATCAGTTTGGACATCCCATAGGGATTAATCGGATTGGTGGGTGCGGTTTCCGATACGGGGTTTTCCTTGGGTTCGCCATACACTGCGGCTGTACTCGAAAATACGAATCGTTTTACTCCATAGCGCTCACAGCAACGAAGGATATTGATCACGTTCATTGTATTGTTGCCATAGTAGTCCAATGGACGCTCAACGGACTCTGGCACAACAATGCTGGCTGCAAGATGTAAGACGGCATAAAAGTCATGCTGTTCAAATAGCTGGGCTAACTTTTCTGTGTCAGCTAGATCACCAACAACTAACTTGCCATAAAGGACGGCGTGGGCCACTCCGGTTGAAAGATTGTCATAAACAACAATTTCATAGCCAGCTTGGCCTAACTGCTTTACGACATGGGAACCCACATAACCTGCTCCACCCGTCACTAATACTTTTTTTGAGTTAACCATAGCTAAGATATGAAAAACAGACGGAAGTCTATCTTTAGACAGTATCTACCATTGCATTCTGAAGGACTGTGATGGTCTCAACGCCCTTTCCCTAAAAGCACTACGCGCAACGTCTTAAACACAATTGCGAGATCTAGCCAAAACGAGTGGTTTTTTATGTAATACAGGTCATAGGCTAGTTTTTCATAAGCGTCGTTTACTGATGCACCATAGGGGTATAAAACCTGTGCCCATCCTGTGATTCCCGGTTTCAGCATATAACGGACAGTGTAATGGGGAATCTCTTTGGCTAGCTTTTTATCAAACTCTGGCCGCTCAGGGCGTGGACCAATCATGCTCATATCACCACGTAGGACGTTCCATAATTGGGGCAGTTCGTCAATTCTCACGAGGCGAATAACATTTCCTACCCGTGTAATTCGTGGATCGCGTTCGCTAGCCCATTGAACACCGCGTTTCTCTGCATCTTGATACATCGAACGAAACTTGTAAACCCGAAACGGCTTCATGTTTTGTCCTGTCCGAGACTGACTGTAGAAGACAGATCCAGGGCTATCTAGTTTTATCGCAATAGCCGTTATCAGCATAACTGGAGAAACGATGCATAAAACTGAAATGGCCAGAATAATGTCGCCAAAGCGCTTAACCCACAGATTAATGCGGTTAGACAACAGATTGAAGCCTACGCTAAATGTAAACCAAGTATCTTGTAACGTGTCGGCAGGGATTTTATTAAAGTAGTTTTCATATAGATCTGGAACTCGATATATTGGAATTCCCTGTAATCGCGCCTGTTTCAAATACGTTAACTGTTGTTCGTTAAGCTTTAGCTCATGGCTGACTAGAATATGGCTGCAAGGGTGAGTAAGCCAAGCACCCAGATCGCTTAAGTTACCTACTTCTTGGGTATGCTCTGCTGGAACAGTTTGCCAGTTTGCCAATAGGTTAACCACATGATTGGTTAACTTAAGGGAGCTAAAATCTTGTAATAGGGAATTTTGACTGTGGTCAAACCCCAATAAGAGCCATCTATTGAGGGCTGTTTGAGCCTTTAGATAGTTGGCTGTAACTAGTCTTGAAACGATAGTCCAAATACTAAAAATGACGATGGCTGTAGGCCACACATTGTTGGTATAGGCAGAACTTGGGCTTAAAGCATTAAAGATATAAATTACTATGACCCAAAGGCCAGTGGTCATGGAATTACTGATTAACGTACGAATAGATGCACGTACCCCTGACACCCTCAGGAAATCTAGACGGTAGGCATCTGCTAAATAAAGACCACTAACAAATGTAATTACAAACAGCCATGTCAACGGTGATAGCAGGAATATAAACGCGCTCGCTTGAAGAGCTCGGTGCGTTGACAAGCTTGCCAACAGGATAGCAATGTCACAAATCAACAACAACGCTGCTACTTGACGGGATGTAAATAATGGTCTGACAAACTGTCTATTTTTGGCTGATGGCTTGTCAGTTAGTGGTTGTAGTGACGTCGTGAAAATCATGATGATAAACACAGGAATAGAGTCAACAAGCCTTTCCCTCAGTTAAGGACAAGACTATCTTGAGGGTGTCAAAATCATCATCTTTTATTCGCCAAGTTCAATGTTACCAACACCCTGTAATGCAATTGAGTGCAACAGTTTTTCCTTTAGCAGCCCTAGACGTTTACACCGAAGACTTGTCGTTGTTGATATAGAGGATGAGTCGGTTAGCTATGGCATAGGCCAGTATCTTGCAGATAAAATCATCCCGAGCATCAGCAACGCCAATAATTGAACAGCGTCAGATGCACTGAAAACTCTCAATCCTGCTGTCTAAAACAGGTTACAGAAAATTTGGCGTAAATACTTACGGTCTCGAATGGTAGAAAAAACGTTGCGACTTAATTTCCCTCTATATGGATTATTGAAATGTTAGCGTACACCCGACTGGCTATTTTTTTAGGAATAACATTCGCAATCCTACGCAAGACCCAATGCTTTCAACTCAAAAACAGGATTTTTTAATAAAAATTTACAAATCAAGGATGTTTGAGCTACCTGGTTATCAAAAATAAGGGCATTGAGCTATATTCTCGATAACCATGATTTGATGGGGTCTGTTCATGGGAGCTACTGTGTTAGGGGACTGTTTCTCGGTGGCAGACTGTCGATTTAGCTAGATAGGCTCCATTTTCAAGCGTTAGCGGTCACAATGCTGCTAAGGGCGACACTGTGCTTGGCTATTCAACGTTATACAATACATAGGACGCTTTTAGGGGGATTAGCTCGCTTTTTATTAAAGACAAAGGTTGCCCTGGGGCAGGGTTTACAAGACTTTAGAGCGGGCTATGGCTAAGTGACGGCTAGTGTGGGGTCCAGCTGCTTCTTTCAGTAGATACCCCTAGATTTTTAGACTTTATTCTGTTACTACTAGGCATTAATCAAGTAGTTAGTCAAGACGGTTCATAGACTACTTGGTTTAACCATCGCTGTGTCTTCTTAAATTGCTTTGCTAATTTGTATCTACGGTTATGACTAGCGTCAAATCTTTTGCCTTGTTAGGGCGTGCGTTTATGGGGGCTGTGTTGGGAGCTGCCATCGCCCATGGTGATGTGGCCCTAAGGGCGGTGGCTCCTCGCGCGGTAGCATCGGTGATTAACGCCTTGCCTGACGTTTACCTGCTTGGGCCTGGTGATCTGATTGGCATTGATGTGTTTAATGTGCCGGAATATGGGGGTGAGCAGCGGGTGCTTGCTAACGGCCAGGTAAATTTGCCAGCGGTGGGACAGCTGTCGGTTGTTGGGCTGACAATAGCGCAGGCGGAACAGGCTATTAGTGATGCCTATGGTGCGAAAGTTCGCTATCCGCGGATTACGGTCAGTTTACTGATGCCGCGACAATTACGGATTGCGATCGCAGGTGAGATCTACCAGCCCGGCGTTTACACAATCCCAGTAGACGAAACCGGTCAGTTTCCCACATTAGTTGATGCGATCCAGCTAGCGGGCGGCATTACCCAAGCTGCCGATATGGAACAGGTCCAGATCCGGCGCAATGTGGAAAACGGCAACACCCAGAGTGTTATCAGTGATTTAGGTCTGCTAATTGGCCAGGGGGACCTGCGGCAAGATATTCCCCTGCGGGATGGGGACGCCATTACCATTAACCAGGCCGACACCATTGATCTGAGGGCTTCCAACCAGATTGCCGTTTCTAATTTGGCAACCGATGAAGAGGAGGCCATCAGCGTTGTCGTGGTGGGGGAAGTGTTTCGCCCAGGCACTTACAACTACGCCTCACGGCGGACATCGAGCCAATCTGTGACCGTCGGTAACACCACCACCGCCAATACGGTGCAACAGCCTGGACGATTGACCGTGACGCGGGCATTACGGCTGGCGGGTGGGATTAAACCCCTGGCAGACCTGCGACGGGTGGAGGTTAAACGCACGACCCGCTTTGGCGACAACCATACAATTTCCTTAGATCTGTGGCAGCTAGTGGAAGCGGGCGAAAACAGTCAGGATATGGTGTTGCAGATGGGGGATACCATTGTCGTTCCCACGGCAGTGGCGGCAAATTCGGAGCAAATTAGCAGGCTAACCGCCACCAATTTGTCTCCCGATACCATTAGTGTCAACGTGGTGGGGGAGGTGGAAGAGCCCGGAGCCATAGCCGTGTCGGCCAATACCACCCTAAACCAGGCGGTGTTGGCCGCAGGCGGGTTTAATCGTCGAGCCCAGGAAACGGTTGAGCTTATTCGTCTTAACTCAAACGGGACCGTCACCCAGCGGTCTTTTGACGTTGATCTGGCCCAGGGGTTAGACCCCGACAATAATCCGATTGTGCAGCACAACGATATTGTCGTTGTCGATCCAAGTACGGCAGCGCGTCTGTCCGATAGTCTCAATACGATATTGAGTCCGTTTCTACAGATTTTACCCGTTATTAACCTGGGGCTGTAGCAAACGTGGGGATGTGGGCTATGCTCTGTTTGCGCTTATTTAACCTTTAGACGTCACTGGACCCATGAATAATTTGACTGTGAACAACAGCGCATCTAACGGAGAGAATTGGAAGGGGTTTCCATTGTTTCAGGTCCCGTGGGATGAGGATGATATAGATTTACGGCAGTTGTTCACGGTGTTGCGGCGACGGGCTGGCGTTATTGCCGGCATAGCGGCTGGGGTAATGGGGGCTGCGGTAGTCGGCACGCTTTTGCAAGAGCCTATCTATGAGGGCACTTTTCAGGTTTTGGTAGAACCGGTGAATGCGGATAACC
>CALBPH010000701.1 GCA_937899365.1 uncultured Leptolyngbya sp. | reverse complement strand
GGCGAAGAGCTAAAAACAGGCCTCAAACAACGCCTCCCCGACTATATGGTACCAACGGTAATTGTGCCATTGGACGAAATGCCCCTAATGCCCAATGGCAAGATAGACCGCCAAGCATTGCCGACGCCCACCTATGGTGTCAGCCAAACAGAGGGCGTTGTCGCACCACAAACCGAGCGACAGATTCTAATTACAAATCTCTTTGCCGAAATTCTCTCCATACCGGCTGAGGCCATTGGCATCCATGATGATTTCTTTCAGTTGGGCGGTCATTCTCTGCTGGCAATGCGATTAATCACATCCCTACGCCAGACATTCGAAAGAGAGATTCCCTTGAGGGTCTTGTTTGAAACACCCACTGTAGCTGGCGTAGATACAGTATTAGATACCCAAAACTCTGGTGACCTAAGGGTTCCGCAAATCACACCGACACCCCGAAATGAGACACCCATACCACTCTCCTATGCCCAGGAACGGCTGTGGTTTCTGGCGCAGTTGGAAGGGGTGTCGGCTACCTACAACATGCCAGGAGCGGTCCGGGTAGAAGGCAGCTTTGATGTAGCCCTTCTACAGCAAGCCCTTGGTGACATGATTCGTCGCCATGAGGTGCTCCGCACCACCTTTCCTGTGGTTAACGGTGCCGCTGTACAACAGATTCATCCAACGCTGGAGATGCCTCTACGGGTGATCGAGTCATCTGAGCTGACTGTGCCCCTACCAGATTGGCTCAACCATGAAGTACAGCAGCCGTTTGACCTGACGACAGGCCCGTTGCTGCGGGTGGCGTTGGTCCGACTCAAGCCAGACACCGCTGTTCTTGTGTTGACCATGCATCACATAATTAGCGATGGCTGGTCCATTGGTGTATTTATCCGAGAACTGATCGGGCTCTATGGCCCCGATGGAGGGGATAAACCTGCTCTACCTGTGCAGTATGCCGACTATGCCCAATGGCAACGCCAGTGGCTGCAGGGGGAGGTTCTGGACACTCAGCTTGGCTATTGGCGACAGCAGCTAGCAGACGCTCCCATACTGTTAGAATTGCCCACGGACCCTCCTCGACCAGCGGTACAAAGTTTTAATGGTCGGACCCAGGTAATTACGCTACCTAAGCCATTAAGCGACCAACTAGAAGCTCTGTCTAAACAGCATCAGGTCACTCTGTTTATGACGCTGCTGACGGCTTTCCAGATACTGCTTTATCGCTATAGCAACCAGCCCGATATTGTAGTGGGGTCTAGTATTGCTAATCGCCAGCAGGCTGAGCTGGAACCGTTGATTGGGTTGTTTGTGAATACATTGGTGTTGCGATCGCACATCACCCCCACAGACTCCGTCAAATCCCTCCTCCAGCAGGTCAAACAAATGACCCTGGAGGCCTACAGCCATAAAGACGTCCCCTTTGAACAAATCGTAGAAATCCTGCAGCCCCAGCGCAGCCTGGCCCATTCGCCCCTATTCCAGGTGATGTTTATGCTGCAAAATACCCCCAAAGCTCCCCTGGAATTACCCAATATGACCGTGACTCCGCTCCCCGCCGAGTCCGTTGCCGCCAAATTCGACCTCACCCTTTCCATAGAAGACAGTTTCCAGGTCCTAGTCTGTCAGTTGGAATACAACACTGACCTGTTTGAGCCAGACACCATTGCCCGCATGGCCAACCATTTTGAGGTGCTCCTAACGGCGATGGTGACCGATACTTCCCAGTCTGTAGCCACCCTGCCCTTGCTCACCGCCCCAGAACAACAACAGCTAACAGAGTGGAATAATACAGGTGCCCCTTACCCTGACGTTTGCCTGCACACCTTGGTTGAACAGCAGGCGCAACGCACACCGGACGCAGTGGCGGTGGTATTCGAAAAAGAACAACTAACATACCAGAATCTAAATACCAAAGCAGATTGCCTGGCTCACTATTTAAAGACTGTTGGGGTGGGACCTGACACATTAGTGGGTATCTGCGTAGAACGCTCGGTGGATATGATGGTAGGTCTTCTGGGGATCCTCAAAGCCGGAGGTGCTTATATTCCGCTGGATCCCCACTATCCACAACAGCGTTTGGCCGTTATGGTGGATGACGCCGACATCGAAATATTGGTCAGTCAGTCTTGGCTGTTGAATCTTCTCCCCAGCTATAACGGGAAGACTGTCTGTTTAGATCAACCCATCGCTTCCCCTGTTTCATCTGCCCACCCTCCCCAGGCAGAAAACCTGGCCTATATGATCTACACGTCCGGCTCCACAGGTCGACCCAAGGGAGTCCAGATCACCCACAATTCCGTTGTAGATTTGCTGCATTCTCAACGACAAGCGTTAGGCATTACCCAACAGGACACCATCCTGTCGGCAGCATCCTTCTCCTTTGACATGTCGATTTTAGAGCTATGGCTCCCTCTTGTGGTTGGGGCGCGACTGGTTCTAGTCTCCCGAGATGTGGCCCAAGATGGTCTGCGCCTCGCTGACCAAATTAATACCCATGGTGTAACCCTGCTGCAGGCCACCCCTGCCACCTGGCGTATGCTACTGGATGCCAACTGGGCAGGTAGCTCTCAATTACAAATCATCTGTGGTGGAGAAGCCTTATCCCCTGACTTAGCCTCAGCGTTAATCTCTCGATGTGCCACCTTAAGAAATTTCTATGGACCCACCGAAGCAACGGTTTGGGCAACCCAACAGGCCATCACAGCAGACAAACCCATCACCGTCGGGCGACCGTTGGCCAACACCCAAATCTATCTCCTGGATGAGTCATTTAATCCTGTCCCCGTAGGCGTGCCAGGAGAACTTTACATCGGCGGCGTCCGCCTGTCACGGGGCTACTATCAACGCCCTAGCCTGACCGCCGAACGCTTTATCCCAAATCCCTTTAGCCAAATACCCGGAGCACGTCTCTATCGCACCGGTGATTTAGCCCGCTATCTGCCCAATGGCACCCTTGATTATCTTGGTCGGGCAGATTACCAGGTCAAACTGCGAGGCTTTCGCATTGAGCTGGGGGAGATTGAAATGGTGCTTGATCGCCACGAGCAAGTGCAGCAATGTGCGGTGATTGTTCACAAGGATACGGCCCAGCAGGAACGGTTGGTGGCCTATGTTGTCGGTGAGGTTAAAACCAATGACCTCAAGCAACACCTCAGACAGCATCTGCCTGATTATATGGTCCCCAATGCAGTGATGTTTCTGCCCGCGTTGCCCCTTACACCCAATGGCAAATTAGATCGCAAGGCCCTACCTGAACCCGATTACGCGCACACCACCGAGTTTGTTGCCCCCCAGACAGATCGTCAAAAACTCATTGCCGCCCTATTTGCTAACGTGCTGACACTACCAGCAGAACAGATCGGCATTTACGATAACTTCTTTGAATTGGGCGGTCACTCCCTCTTAGCCACCCAAATCATTACCCGCATGCGGCAGATTTTCCATGTGACTATCTCGGTACGACAGCTATTTGAAACCCCCACCGTAGTGGAATTGGCCACATGGCTAGGGGAGCAACGCCAGGCTCAGCAGGATGCAATCAGCCGAGTAGAGAGAGATCAGCCCTTACCCCTCTCCTTTGCCCAGGAGCGACTGTGGTTTATCCAACAGCTGGATCTTGGCAGTGGGGCCTATAACCAAACCATGGCCGTTCGCCTTAATGGCAACCTGGACATTGAGGCACTACGGCAAAGTTTACAGACAATTGTGGATCGCCACGAGACCCTCAGAACCACCTTCATCCTGCAGCAGGGCAAACCAGTACAACAAATTGCCACCACCCTCGCAGCCGCCTTACCCATCCTTGATCTGCCAACCCTAACGCCAGAGGCTGAAGAAATACAGCGGTTAGCCACCATCGAAGAACAAGCGCCCTTTGACCTCACCCAGGGACCACTCTTTCGAGCTCGGATTCTGCGTTTGCAGGAAAAAGAGCATGTGCTGTTGTGGACCACTCACCATATTATTTCTGATATTTGGTCAACGGGCGTACTGGTAAATGAGCTGGCCACCCTGTATACCGCCTACACCACATCATCACTGCCCTTACTAGAATCCTTACCGATTCAGTATGCAGACTTTGCCGTCTGGCAGCGTCAATGGCTCACGGGTGAGGTACTAGATCAACAGCTCACCTACTGGCGGCAAAAATTAGGGGGCCAGCTGCCAGTCTTGAATTTACCAGCAGACTATCCACCGCCGGAAACCCCTAGCTTTCGAGGGGACATGGCTAAATTTCAGCTGCCAGCGACTCTGGCTAACAAACTACATCGATTGAGTCAGGACAATGGGGCCACATTATTTATGGCCCTCCTGGCCGGGTTCAAGACATTGTTGTATGCCCACACAGGGCAGTCGGATATGCTGGTGGGCACCGATATCGCCAATCGTAACCGGGCTGAAATTGAAGGACTGATTGGATTCTTTATTAACTTACTGGTGTTGCGTACGGATCTATCAGGCAATCCCAGCTTTCAAGACCTGCTGCAGCGAGTAAGAGATGTGGCCCTAGATAGCTATGCTCACCAAGATTTACCCTTTTCCCAGCTAGTTCAAACCCTGCAGACCGATACACGCCGTGGCGGTGCAACGCCCCTGGTTCAAGTGCTGTTTGTCATGCAAAATGCCCCCTTTACACCACTAGAACTGCCAGATATCACCCTGACACCAGTCTCTTTAGAGACCAACTCCGCCCGGTTTGACCTGGCCCTCTTTGTCAATGAAACCCCTGACGGTATTACCGTTGCCTGGAACTACAGCACTGATCGCTTTGCCGGTGACACCATCAGCCGCCTGGCTCAGCAATTTGAGACACTCCTTACCCAGGCCGTATCTCAACCGGATATCTCGTTAGAAACCCTCACATCTATGATTACCCAACAGCAGTCAAGTTCAAAAGGTCCCAAACGACGTAAGAAGTTCAAACGAGTAGCGCCTCAGGCCGTACAGCAATCGGCAGCCGATGTCGTCAACATTCAGCCCTTATCCTGTGGCGTCATGACGGTCCAGGCCAACAGTGACAACATTGACTTGGCCCCGTGGGCAAAGGGAGAACGGACAGCCCTTAATCAGCAGCTATCTAAACACTGCGTTTTGCTTTTCCGTGGATTTTCGATTACCACTGCCAAGGATTTTGAACAGGCCGCCGAAGCCATCTGCCCCGATCTGTTTGGCGAATATGGCGCCCTACCCCGCACAGGGGTGAGTGACAAGGTATATGGCTCCACCCCCTATCCAGAAGACAAGGCCATTCTGTTCCATAATGAGAGTTCTCATTTACAGCAGTGGCCCATGAAAATTTGGTTCTGCTGTTTACAACCGGCCAAGCAAGGAGGGGCCACCCCCATCGTAGACTGCCGTAAAATTTATCAGGCCTTGAGTCCCGAAATTCGAGATTGTCTAGACCAAAAACAACTCATGTATGTTCGCAACTATATTAAGGGTCTGGATGTGAATTGGCAGGACTTTTTCCACACTAACAACCGTAGTGTTGTAGAACAGCGTTGTCAGACTGCTGACATAGAGTGGGAGTGGCTAGCAGATGATGGATTACAAACCCGACAGATACGGCCAGCCCTGGCCCGTCACCCTCACACTGGCGAGGGGGTAGTGTTTAACCAGCTACAGCTGCACCATCTGTCCTATCTTGATCAGCCCACACAGCAGTCCCTGCTTTCTCTGTTTGGAGAAGATCGGCTACCGCGCCAGGTTTATTACGGTGATGGGTCCCCCATTGAGCCGGAGGTGCTCCATGCACTGCAAACCGCTTACACAGAGGCGGAACAATTTTTCACTTGGCAGCAGGGAGATATGCTGATGCTCGACAACATGCTGATGGCCCACGGACGACAGTCCTATGTGGGGCCTCGCAAAATTGCGGTGGCCATGGGGGAAATTATGACCCAAGCCAACCTAAATCAGGTATCCCCGTCTCCTGCCGCTTAGTTCTTTTTCCGCTAATTTCTCTACTCTTATTCACGTTACTCTCCTATCCTCAAACTGTTCCCCTATGTCTTCTCCGTCGATCACTGGTTTTAAGCTTTCTTCCCAACAACGCCAGATTTGGTGGCAGCAGTCTAATTTGGACAAAGCTCTGACCGCTCAGTGCCATATTACGTTGCAGGGCAACCTCGACCTAGCATTACTGCAAAGGGCGTTGCAAGCGATTGTTGATTACCATGAGATTTTTCGGACTAGTTTTCAGGAAACCCAAGGGATAATACTGCCACTACAGGTAATTCAGGAGCGAGGAACCATCATCTGGCAGGTAGTGGATTTAACGACCGACACCTCTGCAGAGCGGACCATCGCAAATCATCAAGAAACCCATCGGCAACTAGCCCAGAGGACCGATCAAGCCTGTGTCCAAGCCACGATCTTTCAGATTAGTGAACGACGGCATACCCTATTGCTTACCCTGCCTGCCCTATATGCTGATCACCAGACATATCAGATTTTTCTAACTCAGCTGAGTCAACGCTATGGTGGTCTGCAGCTCAGTGAAGACCAAGTGAAGTATGTTCAGATTGCCGCCTGGCAAGAGCAGTTATTGACTGATGTGGATGAGGATAGTCAGGCAGCTCAGGCGTTTTGGCAGCAGCAGTCTGCACAAACACCTCAACCGTTGTCGCCGCCCTTACGGTATCGAGGCTTGCAACCAGGAGACTATACTCCTCTGGTTTATCGCAGTGATGTGGCAACCGATGTCGCCAGCAAACTCATAGCCATGACAGAATCAACCTCAGCTATCTTGCTGACGAGCTGGTTAATTTTGCTGTGGCGACATAGTGAGCGAGATAGTATCACCATTGGAGTGACCTGTGACGGTCGTCAGGATGAGGATTTAGTAGAGGCCTGTGGCCCCTTTAACCGCACAGTGCCGTTGCAGGGGCAATTGTCTGGAGAAACGGTTTTTACAGCGCTGTTACGACAAGTAGAACAGTCCTGGCAAGATCTAAATGACTGGCAAGATTATTTCCCTGTTGAGCGCTTGGTCAAGCTACCCGTTGGGTTTGAGTTTATGACTCAACCGGCCACGGTGAATGCTGGTGGAATCGACTTCACCCTTGACCATACCTGGGGCTATGGGGACGCTCCAGAGTTAAGATTAACTGCTGTTCAAAGAGGGCAGCAGCTAATTTTAGAATTTCACTATGATGAGACGATTATGGCTGAGGGTGCGATCGCAACCCTCAGCACCCAGCTCCATGCTCTCTTAGCCAACATTAGACAACAGCCAACAGCCACCATCGGCAGTTTCAAACTAACGGGTGCGACCTGTGACCTAACGCCCGCCTCAGGCAGCGAGCTTCTACAAGGTATCCCGAACACCTGCATTCATCACCGCATTGAACAACAGGCTGAACACACACCCAATGCCCTCGCTCTGATTTATGAAGACCAGCAGTTGACCTATCAGGACCTTAACAATCGAGCCAATCAGCTGGCCCATCATCTACAACAGCTGGGTGCTGGACCAGAAGTGCCCGTTGCCCTATATCTGGAACGAGGGCCTGAGTTGCTGATTGCTCTTCTGGCCATTCTCAAGGCAGGCGCAGTCTATTTACCGATTGATTTGGCATTACCCGGCAATGGCGTTAGCTATCGCATAGACGATGCTCGGGCGAAGATTTTAGTCACACGACAACGGCTGATAGGAGAGACATTGGTTCGCTCTCAGGTAGTCTGTTTGGACAGTGACAGCAATGCTATCAGCCAACAAAGTCACGCTAATCCCACTAGCACTGTTACCCCGGCCAATCTTGCTTACATCATTTACACCTCCGGGTCCACAGGACAGCCCAAAGGTGTCGCCGTGGAACATCGTCAGTTAATCGCCTATGTCGACAGTGCCATTGACCGCCTAAAGCTACCCGCCGCTGGTCACTACGCCACAGTATCCACCATGGCTGCCGATTTGGGCCACACTATGATCTTTCCCTGCCTCTGCCAGGGGGGCACCTTGCACCTGATTGCTGCAGAGCGCGTTGGGGATGCCCAGGCGCTAATGGACTACACACAACGGCATCCCATTGACTGCCTTAAGATTGTGCCATCCCACCTCAAAGCTCTCCTGCAAATTCCACAACCAGAACAGATATTACCCCGTCAACGGCTAGTACTCGGAGGCGAAACCTGCCCATGGTCACTGATAGAACAGATCCAACAACTAGCCCCCACCTGCCACAACTTTAACCACTACGGCCCCACCGAAACCACTGTTGGGGCCCTAACCTATGCTGTTAAAGCGGTGGCCCAGCAAACAGCGGCTACTGTTCCCATCGGTCAAGCCCTCGCCAATAGCCAAATTTATCTGTTGGACCCAGATTTAAATCCTGTCCCTATGGGAATTCCAGGCGAAGTTTACATCGGTGGCAACGGTGTCACCCGTGGCTATTTGCGGCGTCCAGGCTTAACGGCCTCTCGGTTTATGCCAGACCCCTTTAGCAACCAGTCAGGAGCCCGCATGTACCGCACTGGAGACCTGGCTCGCCGCCACCTTGACGGCAATCTGGAGTTTTTACGCCGGGTGGATTTACAGGTGAAGCTCCATGGTTTTCGCATTGAGCTGGGAGAAATCGAGGCTCAGCTCAACCAGCATCCTCATGTCCAGGCAGCCAGTGCCATTGTCAGGGAAGACAATCCTGACAATCCTTTGCTAGTAGCCTATGTGGTGCCCACAGCAGAAAAAGATCTAGATACTACTGACTTCCGTTCCTTTTTGCGTCAGCGGCTGCCCAACTATATGATTCCGAGCCTGTTTGTTGCTCTGGCTGCCCTACCCCTCAACCCTAATGGCAAAGTAGCTCGACAGGCACTACCCGCCCCAGAACGCATCAGACCTGACCTGGCCAAACAATTTGTCGCCCCTCGTACCCCAACAGAAGAGTCCATTGCAGAAATCTGGACAGAGGTCCTAGGTCTAGAAACCATTGGCGTCAACGACAACTTCTTTGACTTAGGCGGCCATTCTTTATTGGCGACTCAGGTCCTCTCGCGTCTAAGGGAAGTGTTTCAAGTCGAGCTGCCCCTACGACAGCTGTTTGAAGCCCATACGGTAGCCGAAATTGCTGTGGTCGTTGAAACAGCCCTTCTAGAGGAAATTGAATCAATGACAGACGAAGAAGCACAGGCACTCATGGGCTAGTAAGGAGATTAGTCAATCGATTAGAACAAGCAGACAAGCAAACTACGATGGCAGACCCGATTTCCAATCGAAAATCCCAACTCTCTGCGGCCAAACGGGCGCTCCTGGCTCAGCGATTAAAGGGAAAAGCTAAAACGGCAACTCCAGCTATTCCCCGTCGTCCTGCTGACGCTGTCGTGCCGTTATCATTTTCCCAGCAACGTCTCTGGTTTCTGTATCAGTTTGCACCTGACAATCCGTTCTATAACGTTCCCTTTGGACTGCGTCTACGGGGAAAACTAGATCTTAATGCTTTAAATCAAGTGTTACAGACTTTGATTCAGCGCCATGAGATTCTTCGTACCACCTTTGTTGATGCAGACCAAACTAACGAGGGAGAGACAAGCAGCAGTGGACAGCCTCAGCAAATTGTTCACCCTAAAGGCCTAACAACACTGCAGCAGATTGATTTATCAGGGTTGGGGGCACAGGTATGGCCTGAGGTTGAGCGCCAAGCTCACATAGAATCCCATAAACCGTTTAATCTCTATGAGGGGCCCCTACTGCGGGTGACGCTGCTGACCGTGGCAGCAGATGATTTTGTATTGCTGATGACATTGCATCACATTATTTCCGATGTCTGGTCCACTGGGGTGCTGGTGAAGGAAATGGCAATGCTTTATCACGCATTTACCCAAGTACTCCCCAATCCACTACCACCGCTGCCCATTCAATATGGTGATTTCACCCTGTGGCAACGACAGCGTCTACGGGGTGATTATTTACAGAAGCAGATTAACTACTGGAAACAGCAGTTTGCCACCCTGCCCCCTGTGTTACAACTGCCCACCGATCGGCCTCGACCCGCCGTGCAGAGTTTTCGCGGTGATTCTCAAAATTTTACCCTGTCTGCGGAGTTAACCACCGGATTAAAGCAGTTGGGACAGGCCACTGATGCCACCCTATTTATGACAGTACTGGCTGCGTTTAAAGTACTGCTCTATCGTTATACAGGCCAGACGGACATTACCGTTGGCTCCCCCATTGCCAATCGGAATCAGGCTGCTATTGAAGGGTTGGTGGGTTTGTTTATGAATACCCTGGCGCTGCGCACTCAGCTGGACGGTAATCCCAGCTTCCGCGATGTGTTGTTACGGGTGAGAGAAACAGCCCTAGGGGCCTACAGCCATCAAGATTTACCCTTTGAAAAACTGATTGATACGCTTTCCTTACCAAGAGAGTTGAGCCATACGCCTTTGTTCCAGGTGATGGTGGTTTTACAAAATGCCCCCAATAGTGGACTGCAGCTGCCAAACCTGACCCTTGATCCGTTAGAGCTACCCCGCACCACGGCTAAACTGGATCTCACCATCACACTGATGGAGGTAGC
>CALBPH010000700.1 GCA_937899365.1 uncultured Leptolyngbya sp. | reverse complement strand
CCCCCCATTTCTAGCTCTTAAGGTTACATCGCACTACGACCCCGATGAGCAGTTCCTGGTCATGGTGGATGTCGGCCCAACGGGGAAGATGCCCCTGGCCAAGTCCATCAAGGACCTTAATATAAATATTCAAAACACCACCAGCGATGCCCAGGTGTTTATTGACTGGGATAAAAGCTCCATTACCTCTGGTAAAGCTCGACGCACCCAGCGAGTTATCCGCTCGGGTGTTCCCATTACGGGCGGTTTACCTCGAGCCCAGCTGTTGAGTGTGGTCAACCCGGGTGAAACGTTTATCGCCCAAGTCACCGGGGAAAACTGTCTGGGGTTTGACCCAGAGAGCCAAACCTTAAAGGCCAAACGCTCCCTGGTTGAGATGTTGGATGTTGCCGAATACATCACAGACATGATGGAGCTAAACATGAAACTGGGTGACATTGAAGACGTGGCTCCCACCCTGGCCTACGGGCTGCGTTTAATGATCGGCATCCGTCAGATCACCTATCAGCAACAGAGCCAGACCACCTATCTGATGCTGCCATTTGAGTTTAAGGCCGTGCTACTGGAGGATGAAATTGCCTTTCCCCCTTTGCGCTGGCTACTTAGCCGTCCTCGCCCCGCCAGTGCCCGCGATGCTTTGAGCACATTGCTATTAGGACGCCCCAGGTTATAGAACCCAGGTTATGGATTAATGCGGAAATGTACATCATCAGGGTGAATCTGTAGTCAGTTCCCCCAGGAGACCGGTTATCTATGGTTTTTCGTTGCTTCGGTAAGGCTGCAGCCCTGATACTGCCGCTTGTTGTTGCCTGTAGCCCAGCCGGTGCTGAGATACCTAGCCACGCCCTTCCCATGGGTGAACCAATACTGGCCCAGACAGCCCTCAGGCAGGTTCCTCCCAACGGGCTTGATAGCTTGGATGAAGCTGGTTTTAGGTATTTTCAAACCATGGGACCGCTGGAGTATGCGGCGAGACTGGCAGGGACTCCAAACGTGCCCACATGGCGCGTACGATTACGCCTGGTGCCTGAATGGCAGGACTTCAATTTGACTTACCAGGTCAAGGTGGATCATTACAACTTGTCGCCCTCACTTTATGGATCATTGGTCGATAGCTATGGCGCAGACAATGTGGACCCCAGCCTAGATAACACATCGGATCATCAACATCTGGAACTGGTGTTTTTTCCGGTGATGAATGTGGCGGCGGACTGGCTGTCGGAGGCCACCGTAGCCAACTGGTCTGGGGTAGAAACCAATCCCATTTGTGGGTTAGGACTGGGGTGTGCATCTCTGGACGTGCCCAGTGGTGAATGGGCTAGCGAAACAACCCTGGCCATGGAAGCGGCCCCATGGGATAGGGCCAATGAGCCGATCTACATGATGGTGCGGGCTTTGGCACAGCGGGCAGGCTGGTTACAACAGGGCTGGACCATGCCCAACGAAATCCCTGAAGGGACCGGTAACGAGCGCCCTTGGGTGGAGGTCCTGATAACAAACTATCCAGGCAATGGTGGTGGCTACCTGGCCCAGTGGATTGAGCGGGGTGCTGATGACAGCGTTCGCGCCACGGTACATCAAATTTATTATGACGATTGGATGGAGATGGAGGGGAGTGCTAGCACAGGCTATCTGTGCCAGCGGGGCAGCAATACTAGTGACATTAGAACACTTTGCCCGTAGCTGACCGATGGCTACGGCTATACATAGCGACGAATATACGCTAGCAGGGTCTTAAACCGAAACGGTTTAGAGATGTATTCATTGGCTCCCAACGTAAGACTGTGGTTGCGTTCTTCGACACCGTCAAAAGCTGTGACAACAATGACGGGAGTTTTAAGAGAATGGGAGCGAAACTCTCTTAGCACGGACCAGCCGTCGATTCCGGGAAGACTTATATCTAAAAGAATGAGATCAAACTGTACGGCCAGGGCCAGGGCCAGGGCCTGATGGCCATCGGTCGCAGTATGTGTCAGATATCCGGCTTTTTGCAGGCCTTTTGACATAAATGCTGCGATCCGTGGTTCATCTTCAGCGATGAGAATTGTTGCCACAGGGTTATATCCTAGATGAAATACACAATCCCTTGGTGTTGGCAGTCATCACACGCTGTCGCAAAATAACAGTTTGCCTGTCTGTAAACCACCTGCTCAACAGACTTGAACTGTCACAACGATATTATTTCCAGTTCTTAGTAAGATAACCATAAGGGCATTATGAGAGTTTTCTCATAATGCCCTTATGGTTCAACCAGGCATCCGGTAGCCCATACCTCGTACGGTTTCGATTAGACGGCTGCCTAATTTCTTCCGTAGATACCCCACATAGACATCCACCACGTTAGACCCGGGGGCATAGTCATATCCCCACACGCGATCGAGCAGCTGTTCTCGGCTGAGTACCTGCCCCGGATGGTTCATAAAGGTCTCCGCCAGGGTAAATTCGCGGGCTGATAGTTCAATCACCTGCTCATCCACCTGGACTATCCGAGTGCGTAAATTGAGGACGATGATACGGTGAGTGAGCACCCAATCTTGCTCAGCTGTGGCAGGCGCGGTTCGTAACCGGGCTCGAATCCGGGCTAGTAGCTCTTCAAATCGAAATGGCTTGGTGACATAGTCGTCGGCCCCTAGCTCAAACCCCGTTAGTTTATCGGTAATGTCATCACGGGCGGTCAAGATCACAATGGGAATGTAGCATCCTTGCCCCCGTAGCTCTTCAAGAACGGATAAACCGTCCTTGCCGGGTAGCCCTAGGTCCAGCACAATCAGCTCATAGTCGCCGTCCAGCGCATAGGCAATCGCATCAGGTCCGGTGGTTGCGATCGCAGTCTTAAATCCATTGGCCTGTAGCCCCTTATCCAAGAAGGCCGCCACCCGCACCTCATCCTCAGCAATCAAAATCCGTCTCATCAGCGACTCTCTCGATAGGTGGTTACCGCCAACGCCTGATCTATTGGTAGTGTCAGGGTAAAAACAGACCCGGTGCCCAGCTGGCTAGATAGCCCAATCCTGCCGCCATGGGCTTCGACAATCGCCCGCACAATGGCCAGCCCTAACCCCGAGCCATCGGACCTACGCTGAGTGTGCTGCACCCGAGCAAACCGGTCAAATATGCGCACCTGTTCTGCAACGGGGATACCTTCCCCCGTATCTTTTACCCAAAACTCCACCTGGGCATTCCGATTACGACAGCCTAACTCAATACAGTCGTTAACTTGGGTATGCTGGGACGCATTGTGTAGCAAATTAAGCAGCGCCCCCGTCAGCCGTTGTGGATCGGCCACAATCTTAGCGCGAGTATCCACCTGCAGCTGCCAGTCGCGATCGGCCAAGGTTTGGGCTTTCGCAAACAAGTCCACGCAAAAATCAGACACGTTCAGGGTTTCTAACTGTAAAAAATCAGGATGCTCAGACTTGACGATCAAAATCAGATCGTTGACCAAGCGCCCCATGCGATCCAATTCATCTAACACCAGAGCGACCGTTTCGGCCTGCTCAATCGGGTCATCCCCCATCAGCTCTAAATGGCCCTGCATAATGGTGATGGGGGTGCGAAGCTCGTGGCCAGCATCGTTGATAAAGTTACGTTGGGTGGTAAACGCCCCCTGTAGGCGGTCCATCATGGCATTAAATGTGATGGTCAGATCCGCCAGCTCGCCTGTGCCGACCACCTCAATCCGACTCTCTAAATCCGTCTCATTGATGACACGGGCTGTCTTGGCAAGTTCTTTGACGGGCTGCAACAGGCGCCCGGTCACAATCCAGGCCAACCCAAACGCCACCAGCAACAGACCACCGACCACCTCACCAAACACATAGATACCGGCCAGGGCATCATTCCGTTCTCCCGCCGAGAGATGGGCAATAACAAACTGCCCCCGATGGACGCCATTCACCACCAGAGGGGTGACCACATAGAGCACTTCACCAGCGGTCGGATCGCCCGTTTTTTGACGACCCTGCATGGGTTCATCTAGACCAGACCAGGTTTCAATCAGGGCTGAGCCGGACCGAATGACCTCGGGTAAAAAAACAGGATTAGAGCGATAAACCTCACCATCTAGAAGAACAACCAGAAAGTTATCATCCTCCGGCAGCTCGCTAAAGATAAAGGCATCTAGGGTCAGGGATAGGGACGCAAATGACGACTCTCTAGACTGCGACCACTCGGTATAAACCTCCTTAAATCTTGCCACTTCCTCTAAAAAATCGTCATTAACACGCTCATCTACGGCAGCAAACAACAGAGCGCGAAAAATAGGTACAGCCAAGGCCACAGCCGCTAGCATCAGCACCACATAGAGAAGGAATATTTTTGTTCGTGCCTGCTTAAAAAAACCAATCTGGTTAGAGCGTTTCATCTGATAAATAGAGTCTTTGGCTCAAGCTATGGAAAATGTTTGTAGCGGTCGCGACTTTCTTTAATGACGTTATCCAGAACTTTCTAAAAATAAAAGTTTGTCCCTTACCCAACTCTATGACATTGTGACATTTTAGGAACTGACTACCCCTTAAATAAATTATCCTTGAACAGGATAAGGGCACATGAAATTTCTCTCATGTTGAGGCGAAAAACGCTAAATTAGCTAGTTTTTTATAAGTTAATAAAATAATCTTGATTTAGGCTTAAATGCCTCGATAGTTAGGAACTTAAGTAGATTAGACAGGTTCTAATTAAGTCTCATTAATCAATTTACTAATTTTTCAAATGTTAATTCAGTTCCTTTCATAGGAATTAAATGAGGTGTTTTTACGGCGCGATCGCAACTTTCTAAATTAGTCTTCATGAAAGTGCTCTAACATACGCTTCATTCAAATTTTAGTAACGCTAACGATAGTAGTGTCATCAGTCGATTAGCACTACTGGAGTACGAAGCTATGCGTGTATCTGTCATTGGCACAGGCTATGTGGGTCTTGTTACGGGCGCCTGTTTGGCCCACATTGGTCACGATGTGGTGTGTGTCGACTACAATGTGGAGAAAGTCGCTACTCTGCAAACGGGTAAACCCCCCATCTATGAGCCTGATCTCACAGATATTATGCGCTCGGAACGGCTGTCGTTTACCACCGACCTGGCCGCTGGCGTAGGCCACGGTGACGTCATTTTTATTGCAGTGGGGACTCCGCCACTGCCCACGGGAGAAAGCGATACCCGCTATGTAGAAGCCGTCGCTCGGGGCATTGGTGAACACATTGGCAGCGACTATAAGGTCATTGTTAACAAGTCTACGGTGCCGGTGGGGTCGGGGGACTGGGTGCGGCGTTTGATTTTGGATGCGGTGGAGCATCGCGGTGCCCAGACCAGTTTTGAAGTCGTGAGTAATCCAGAATTTTTGCGGGAGGGGTCGGCGGTGTACGACACCTTTAACCCGGATCGGATTGTTCTCGGGGGACAGTCCCCCAGGGCCATTGAGCGAATGCGACAGCTCTATGCGCCGATTGTTACTCGACAGTTTGCCCTGGACCCGGCACTACCGGCGGTGCCTGTGGTGGTGACCGACCTGGCCTCTGCTGAAACAATTAAATATGCCGCCAATGCTTTTTTGGCGACAAAAATTAGCTTTATCAATGAAATTGCCAATATTTGCGATCGCATCGGTGCGGACGTTAACCAGGTGGCCCAGGGCATTGGCCTAGACAGTCGCATCGGTGGCAAATTTCTCCAAGCGGGCATTGGCTGGGGTGGATCTTGTTTTCCCAAAGATGTATCGGCCCTAATGCACATTGCCCGAGACTACGGTGTGCCAACCAACCTATTAGATGCCACCATCGCCACCAATCAGCGCCAGCGTCTACAGGTGGTCTATCACCTGCAAAAAACCCTAAAAATTCTCAAGGGTAAAACCATTGGTTTGCTGGGTCTCACCTTTAAGCCCAATACCGACGACCTCAGAGACGCCCCCGCCCTGGACATCATTGCTGAGCTACAGCGGCTGGGGGCCAAGGTCAAAGCCTATGACCCCATTGTCGAAAATCTTGACGCGCCGGTCACCCTGGTGGATACCCCCACCACCCTGGCCCACAGCTGCGATGCCCTGGTGCTGGTCACCGACTGGGCTGAATTTCAGGACCTGGACTATGGCGATTTGGCCCGTCGCATGACCCATCCCATTTTTATCGATGGCCGCAACTGCCTCAATCCACAACGGATGCAGCAGGAGGGCTTTTACTACCAGGCCATCGGTCGCCCCAGCGCCGGTCAGCTACTGTGGCCCACCGTTAGCCCCACCTCTGCCCTTGTCGCCTAGGTGATAAAAATCCTCAGGAGCTCCTGACATGAAACTAATGGTCTATTCCCACGATGCCTTTGGGTTAGGCAACATTCGCCGCATGCTAACCATCTGTGAGTATTTGCTGCGCACACTGCCCAGTATCTCCATCCTTGTGGTGTCAGGCTCACCCGCCCTGCACACCCTCAGACTGCCTGAGGGCCTTGATTATATCAAGCTGCCCTGCCTGGGGCGCGACACCTCGGGCCAGCTAGAAGCTAAATATCTTAAAAGCATGCCAGAGACGTTGGTGCGGTTGCGATCTCACCTAATTCTCACCGCCGCTGCCCACTTTCAACCCGATGTTTTGCTCGTCGACAAAAAGCCCCAAGGTCTCCGGAACGAGCTCAAAGAAACCCTGGGCCATCTCAGCCGCCACAGTCCAAAAACCAAGCGGGTACTGCTGCTGCGGGATATTCTCGACACCCCAGCCGCCACTATTCAACAGTGGCAAACCAACAACTACTATCGTCTTACCCAGCGACACTATGACCAAATCTGGGTGGTGGGCACCCCCGAGATTTTTAACTTACCCCATGAGTATAATTTTCCCCTGCCCCTACGGCAAAAAGTCAGGTTCTGTGGCTACCTAAGCCGTGGCTGCGGCCGCACACCCAGGCACTTTCTCCGCCAGCAGTTAGGCGTGCATCCAAACGAACCGCTGGTGGTGGTCACCCCCGGCGGCGGCGGTGATGGACAACGGCTGATCCACACCTATTTAGAAAGCGTTAGGCAACAAACCATCGCCGCCAAACCCATTCCAAAAACAGTGATTATTTCCGGGCCGGAGATGCCTGCTGACCAACAGCACCAGTTCGAGACCCAGGTAGCCCCCTACCCTAACGTTCAACTTCTAGAATTTAGCGACGACCTGATTAGCTACCTAAACGCCGCTGATGCGGTGGTGGCCATGGCCGGCTATAACACCACCTGTGAGATTCTCTCCCTACGTAAACCCGCCGTTGTTGTTCCCCGCACCCGCCCCGTCCAAGAACAATGGATGCGGGCCAAGCGCTTTGCTAAAAGCGGTCTCCTCTATGCCATCCATCCCCAAAAGCTCACTCCCCAAGCATTATCCCAAACCCTAGAGCAGGCACTCACTACCAAGCCTTACGCCATCAACACGTTTCGCCTTGATGGCCTCCCCCGCATTGCCCAGCTCATGCAGGGTCTCATGCCCAGTGTGTCCCATACATCCAGTCGTGATTTAGCAGCACTATCATGCGTCCTCTAATCGGATTTTTGTTAAAAACCTATCCCAAACTATCAGAGACTTTTATTCTCAACGAAATTTTAGAACTAGAACGACAGGGGCTCAATCTTCATATTTTCTCCCTCAGACAACCGCCAAAACAGCGAACCCATCCAGGTGTGGCTCAGGTTAACGCTCCGGTAACCTATCTGCCATCGCTCCTGCCTGAGCATAGCCCTAGCCAAGAGAAAGAGCTGTTAGAGGCCCACGTTAAACTCTTCCAACAGGACAGTAACACCTACTTCAACACGCTACAGTTCTACCTGAGTCGTCTGGAAGACCGACGGCTTCACGAATTCTTACTAGGGGGCTACCTGGCGTGGAAACTGCAACAGCTGGTCATCACCCATATCCATGCCCACTTTGCCAATGTCCCCACCGCCACCGCAGAAATCGCCCAGGCATTCTCTGGCGTCTCCTATAGCATTACGGCCCACGCTAAGGACATTTATTTGAATGACAAAACTGCTCTGGATCGCCGTATGGCCAAAGCGGAATTTGTCCTCACCTGTACCGACTATAACCGTCGTCACCTCAACCAGGTTTCCACATCTCGCACCCCCATTCACCTGGCTTACCACGGCTTAGATGTGGCTCGCTTTTGCCCAGGGCCTAAAGCCCAACAGACGGGGATACCACTGCTTCTGAGCGTGGGTCGATTCTGTGAGAAAAAGGGATTTCCCTATTTGCTCAAAGCCTGTCATCTGGTCAAACAGGTGGGCATCCCGTTTCGCTGTGTCATCGTTGGCTATGGTCCTTTAGAAGACTCGATTCGACAACAGATTAACGAGTTGGGACTAACTGATCACATTACCCTGGTGGGCAAACTCACCCAGGAGCAGCTGATTGACTATTACCGGCAGACCGATCTATTTGTGTTGCCCTGTTTGGTCACCGATGACGGTGACCGCGACGGTATCCCCAATGTGTTGCTAGAGGCCATGTCCATGGAGATACCGGTCATATCGACTGATATCTCGGGCATTTCTGAGCTAGTGGAGTCAAACTACAACGGAGTGCTCGTTCCTGAAAAAGATGAGCTGTCGTTAGCTCAAGCCTTGGAGGCACTGATTCGCCAACCCGAGCGGCGGGAAACCCTGGGCAAAGCAGGCCGACTCACGGTATTGGATAAATTTGGTCTCAGCCAAAATGTGGGGGCGGTCAAGGACTGGCTGCTACAGGCTGTAAAACAACCCATGAGACCCCAAACCCAGGCAAGCGTACTGGGGGATCTGCTAAAGATGACCGCAGCCTCAGCGACAGCTCCGTAGCCCGGCGTTACCTGTCTCCATGTACGAGGCTCCGGGGTGAGACCTCTGGAGAGCGTCTTACGTCTGCATCACCCGTCAAATTTTCTAAAACCAAATGCGATGAAAACCCTACTATTTTACTGTCAACATATTCTGGGTATTGGCCACCTGATTCGTAGTATGGCCATTGCCCGCGGCCTCAGCCAAGATTTCAAAGTCTACTTTGTCAATGGTGGCGAAGTGATTCAAGACTTTCCCATCCCCGAAGGGATTGAGGTGATTAACCTGCCGGCCATTAAGACCGATCCAAACTTTCAGGAGCTGCAGGTGCCTGACGGGTTTGCAGATGTGGATGCGGCACTGGCGTATCGGCGTGGGCTGTTGCTGGAGGTTTGCGATCGCATCCGTCCCACCGCCGTCATGGTAGAGCTGTTTCCCTTTGGTCGTCGTCGTTTTTCCACCGAGTTAATCCCACTTCTAGAACGCGCTAAAGTTCACGGAGCCAAGACCATCTGCAGCCTGCGTGACATTGTTGTCACCAAGCAAGACCAGGCACGCCATGAAGCTAAAGTCTGTAAGCTAATGAATCGCTATTTTGATCAGTTACTGATCCACGGCGATCCTAGTTTTTTACCCCTAGAAAACAGCTTTTCCCGTGTGGGTGATCTCACCGGTGAAGTCCACTACACAGGCTATGTAGTCCCCGATGTCGACCGAGAGTTTACCCCCAGATCTGAAACAGATCCACCCATGATCTTAGCCAGCGTTGGCGGTGGTCGCTTTGGCCATGAACTATTGAACTGTGTGGCCCAAGCCAGTCAGTTTTTAGAAGATAGAATCCCCCATCATATTCAAATGTTTACCGGGCCATTTGCACCGGAAGATGTTTTTAACCATCTCCAGGCGATTGCCTCCCAGCGCTCAAATCTCACCGTCCAGAGCTATACCCCCGATCTGCTCAGCTATATGGCCAAGGCCGACTTATCCATTAGCATGGCAGGCTACAACACCACGCTCAACGTGTTGCAAACCGGAGTTCGTGCCATACAGCTACCGTTTACCGGCAATGACGACCAAGAACAACGGCTGCGCTCTACCCGCTTAGAACAACTTGGCATTGTTAAGGTCATTGATTCGACTGCCCTCGCTCCCATTCCCTTTTCCCTCGAGGTTATCCGGGCCCTAGGTCATACCCGCAGCCAGCAAAATTTCTGTTTGCGGGGTGTAGAAATAACCGCCGCTCGAGTTAGGGCTTTAGTAGCACAAGAGGTTTTTGTTTGATCTCTTTTATCTGACTTTTCTCTTGAGTTCTGAAAGAAATCTTGACCCACAGCGTAGATCTATTTCAACAGTCCCCTCCAATATCATCAAATCCATGACCCAGCCTAAAGTTTGCATTACCACCCTGGAGTTTCCGCCCGATGTTGGTGGTGTGGGTGAGTCAGTCGCTCGCATCGCGAACCTACTCCAGGCCATTGGTTATGACGTTCACGTTGCCGTATTTCACTCCAAACAACGTAAAGCAGACGGTTATTATCGATCGGACTGTAGCACCACTGAGCAAAACGGAATCCAGGTACAGCGTCTAACCCCCGCCAGCCGATCCAATGCGCCAATTCTGCAAGACTACCGTAGCGAGATTTATTTTCAGCTCAAGCAGCTGCACCAACAGCATCAGTTTGACCTATTCCATGCCTTTTTTATTAATGAGACAGGTTTTATCACCACGTTACTCGCCAAGGAAGCCGGCATTCCTATCATCAATAGCGTGCGGGGTAGCGATCTGCACAAGCATGTATTTAGCCCCAAACAACATGGCCAGGTTAGCTGGATTTTAGCCAGCTCGGACTGGGTAACCTTTGTCAGCCGAGACCTACAAAGACGAGGACAGGTGCTCGTCCCCGCCCTCAAAAACAAATCCACCGCTTTCTGGAACTCAATTCAGCCAGTGGAATTTTCTGGGTTATCCAAGCCGCCCCTCGCCGACCGGCTCAACGGGCTAGTGATTGGCTCAGTGGGGCGATTCCGCGACAAAAAAGGCTTGGAATATCTGTTAGATGCCTGTACCGAAATCAAACAGACTATCCCGCTCACCCTGCTACTGGTGGGAGATTTCGCCGAGCGGGAACGCCCCTACTGGGAAGCCGCTATTCGCGATAGCGGCATGGCAGATAACACCGTCGTCACTGGCATGATTCCCCGCACCGAGGGCATGGCCTATCTGACCTATATGGACATCTATGCCATCCCGTCTCTCCACGACGGCTGCCCCAACGCCCTACTAGAAGCAATGTTGGCAAGTCGAGCGATTGTTGGGACAGACGTTGACGCCATCGGTGAGATTTTAGACCACAACTATAACGGTCTGGTGGTGTCTCCAGGATCTAGCACTGAGCTCAAGGCCGCTATTCTCACCTTAGCGAAGTCTCCAGAGCTGCGCCACTGGCTGGGGCAGACGGCCAAAGCCACCGCCCATCAGAAGCTTGCCCCTGCCATTGAACAACAAAATTGGGCCAAGGTTTATCAACAAGTTTTGCCCCAGTCCGTAACCGTTCTTGCATCTTAAGTTTTAGGAGCTTTGTTATGACGTCTATCAGTACCAACGCCGCCTTAGTCTCCACAGCCCTACCAGCCATTACCGTTGTGGTAGTACCACGGGAACGATTTAGCTACACTCAACAGTCTTTAGAGAGCATTTATCAATACACAAATCTGCCATTTGAGCTGGTGTATGTGGATGGTGGCTCGCCTAAATCAGTACAACACTATTTGAGCAAAGCAGCGGCAGAACGGGGCTTTACACTGCTCCGCACCGAGCACTTTCTGGCTCCCAATCAGGCCCGTAACCTCGGACTCAGCCAGGTAAAAACAGACTATGTGCTATTTATTGACAATGATGTTCACGTCTCTTACGGTTGGTTAGAGCGGCTTTGGGAATGCGCCCAAGAGACCGATGCTACGGTGGTTTGTCCCCTCACCTGCATCGGTCAACCGCTCCACCAAAAAGTCCATCTGGCCGGGGGAGAAGCAAGAATTTTTACAGAGCTAAACGGAGATCAGACCCAACGTCGTGTCCATGAGAAACACTATTTTGTAAATCGTTCGGTGGCTGACGTTCAAGATCAGCTACATCGACGGGTCTGTGAGTTTGCTGAGTTTCACTGCATGCTGGTTAAGCGTTCTATTTTCACTCAGATTGGCCTGTTGGATGAAAAGCTGCTCAGCACTCGCGAGCATATTGATTTTTGTCTAAACGTGAGTCAAACAGGGGTCAAAATTTACTGTAAGCCGGATTCGGTGGTTACC
>CALBPH010000699.1 GCA_937899365.1 uncultured Leptolyngbya sp. | reverse complement strand
ACCATCGGCACTAAAGACATCGGCACCGCAGACGTTGGGAGCACAGCAATCATCATTCGAACCCCCAGAGTCATCTGCGCCCTTATTAGACCAGCCCTTAACCACGCCGTTGACAGCTGCGGGCCTTAACCCCCATCGAGTGGTTCTCGTCAAAACAACCGACCGAGCCAGTGGTGTACGTCGTGCCATGGAGCTGTTACAGGTTCCCAGCTTTAGTGGCAAGCGAGTTTTTATCAAACCCAACTACAACACGGGCGATCCAGCACCAGCCGCCACCGATCCCGCCGTACTAGAGACCCTGGTGCAATCAATCCAAAGTGCAGGGGCCAGCACCATCACCGTGGGTGACCGTTCGGGCATGGCAGAAACCCGTCAAGCCATGGAAAGAATGCAGGTCTTTTCCCTGGCTCAGCGCTACGGGTTCAATACCCTTGTCTTTGATGAACTTGGTCGGGATGACTGGCAATATTTTCCGGCAACAGGCACTCACTGGTCCCGAGGATTTGCGATCGCCCGCCCCGTCCTCAACGCCGATGCCATCGTCAACGTCTGCTGTCTTAAAACCCACCGCTTTGGTGGTCACTTCACCCTTTCCCTCAAAAACACCATCGGCATGGTGGCCCGCTACGTCCCAGGGGATGATCATGACTATATGCGCGAGCTACACCGGTCCACCAATCAACGACTGATGATTGCGGATGTTAATAAAGCCTATCGCCCCTCACTGATCGTGATCGACGGCGTCGATGCCTTTGTCGGTGGTGGTCCCGAACAGGGACAGCGAGTACAGGCTGGCGTCATTTTAGCTAGCACAGACCGGATTGCCATCGACGCAGTTGGCATCGCCATATTAAGAAAGCTAGGCACCACCCGCGAGGTGGCTGGTGGCTCAATCTGGAGCCAAACCCAGATTCGTCGAGCCGCTGATTTAGGATTGGGCGCTGTCAATGCAGCTCAAGTAGAACTAGTCACCGCCGATCAAGCAAGCGCGCAAATGGCCGATGAAATTCGTCCTTTTTTAAGCTGACCACCCCACAGAGGGTACAAAATAGCGTTTGAAACAATTGTTTTATCAACCCTCTGAACAACAACGTAGCAATATCCACGTCAGGATCGACGGTAACCCCAACCAACAATACGCATTACTATTTCATAATTATCTTCGAGCACATCCCAATTCAGCTAAATCTGTTGAATTGATCAAACAAGAAATTGCCAAACGCCATGCCCAGGATAGTGATGCCTACTATGACATCAAAGACCCAGTCTACGATCTGATTTGGGCGGCCGCTCTTGCATGGGCTGACAATAAAATTTAGTCCTGATTGTTGCCCCTTACGACAAACTGCTGAATGTATTCAGCAGTTTGTCGTAAGCATTGCTGTCGCCATTTAAATTTCAGGGATTACATATGGCCTGAACCGTAGATATCAAGCTATATTTCCTGAAATAAAAAGATCAGGTAAGTACTCTTTAACGTTGATTGTTTCAGGCCGATCAACGACATAGTATCTGAAGACTGAGTTATTAAATCAACTCCAACAGAATCATCCTTATTGTTCAAGAAATATGTTGACTAATTATGGGAAAATTACTACCTAAGCCATCAGGTTACGCAGCTCGTTTGGTAAAACGATGGCCCTTATTACTAGGGGCACTCAGCTCGTTGGCTCTGTTTTCTAGCTGTAGCAATTTTTCAAATGAACGTACATCGTTAGTCAGTTCAGACAAAGTAATTCGCTCTGCCTATGCCAGTTTAGAAGAACTTTTTCAAACTGAAGTAATCAACATCGGCTTAGAACAACTAGGCTATACGCCCATTAGTGGGTCCGAGCTTGAGTACGATATTATTCACCAAGCTCTGGGCCGTAACTATTTAGACTACACTGCCGTTCATTGGAACCCAATCCACAGAGATTTCTTTGAAGAGAACGGTGGCCATACCGAGTTAAAACGGTTAAAGCCGCTGATTGAGAACGCTCTGCAAGGCTATTTGATCGATAAAGCCACCTCCACATCGAACAATATCAGCAGTCTAAAGCAACTTGCCGATCCAGAAATCGCCAAATTATTTGACACCAATGGTAATGGCAAAGCTAATCTCGTCGGCTGTCCCCGTGGATGGGCATGTCGGGGCGTCATCGAGTCTCATTTAGATGATTACAATTTGCGTGCCACTGTAGAACAAGATAGCTATGAGTACAATGCCTCGATAGAAAGAACTATCCAGCGCTACGAGGCAGATGAACCCGTGCTCTACTTTACATGGACCCCCCTATGGGTTAGCAGTGTTTTAATACCTGACCAAGACGTTATCTGGTTGGATGTTCCACCCCTTAGTCCTCAGCAAAATGAGTCTGTGGTCGATGGCACAAATCTTGGCTTTGAAATTAATCAAATTCAAATTTTGGCAAATCGTAACTTTTTAAGAGAGCATCCCGACATTGACCGATGGTTCGAACTAGTCAGCATTCCCATCACTGATGTTAGCCTGCAAAATCAGCGCATGCGGGATGGAGAAAATACCCCTGCGGATATTCGTCGTCATGCAGAAGAGTGGATTCAAAATAATCAAGGCACGTTTGACAGTTGGTTAGACGATGCCAAACGAGTGGGGAAAATTTAAAGAATCAGCCAAATTCTTCTCAAGGATAAGGCGTTTGCATCCAAATAGACCACCGCCATAATCAGTAGGGGCATTGCATGCAATGCCCCTACTGATATCGTCTTTCCCTGGATCTTTATTTTTGTGCAACCCCCTCAAGGTCTCATCTCCCGACATTTTCGTTAACTCCTATCTGGCCACGGTATCACCTCTTATGAGAGGTGATACCGTGGCGTTCTTGCTGTTCTATCTTTCTTACTGTTCTATCTTTCTTACTGTTCTATCTTTCTTACTGTTCTATAGGGAGAAACTCAGCCACTCAGCTAGCTGAACAGCCGGTCTTTTTATCACTCAACGGCCAAGTTTTCACCAAGCCATCGTAACCGCCACTGGCCAACACGGTTCCCTGCTGATCAAACGCGAGACCATAAACAAATCCAGAGTGTCCTTGTAAGGTGCAGCGTTCTGCGGATTGTTGCCAATCCCAAACCTTTACAGTTTCGTCAAAGCTACTGCTAGCCAGCGTTGCACCATCGGGACTAAACGCGACCTTCGCAACCACAAAATCATGACCGCTTAGGGTTTGTTCAATCGCGGCTGTTGCCAAGTTCCAAATTTGTATCTTGGTATCGTAACTACTGCTAGCGATATATTGCCCATCGGGGCTGATGGCAACATCTGTCACCCTATCGGTCCCCGACTTGTAGGTGCGCACTAACGATTGATCGACAATATCCCATAGGGTCACAATGCCATCTTTATCACCGCTGACTAGCTGTTGGGGGTTGACTGACGAAAATGCCAATCCATTGATTTGTGCTCCAGACTCCACCAACGTAGCAGTTCCACGCCGTTGCTCAAGGTTCCACAGACGGATAGTCCCATTACTGCCTCCGCTGGCTAATAGGGTGCCGTCAGCACTCACTGCCAGGCTCACAATTCTGCCAGAACCACCGGCAAATCGATGCTTTTCTTCACCCGTTTCAGGATTCCAAATAATAATATCGCCGTCCCCACCCCCGGTAATCAAATACCGTCCGTTAGGCGTAAACACCACAGCATTTACTCGCCCCGCGTGATTGAGCGTACGCTGCACCTTGCCGGTCTCAAGTTCCCAGAGTTTAACCGTTTGGTCATAGCTGCCACTGGCCAAGAGGACAGAATCTGGCTGTATGTCCACACTGAGTACGGTAGCGGTGTGCTGTGCCAGGGAACGCTGCGTTGGCGTTATGACTGGCGGCGGTTCAGGGCTGGCTGGCACCTGGGCTAGGCTAGTTTTTTGATTTAGACTATTCCAAATCAGTCCAAACGCTGCGCCAATAATTCCAAGCGCAACCAAAACAATAATAGAAGGGACAATAGTTTGGTTCTTTTGGACCATTATTCTTTTATTTCACTCCAGAACAACGAGACTGGCCTATTCCCGTTGACACAACATAAAAATTTAAGAGTAGATAGTTGCGATGTTGTTGATGCTCAAGATGGCTTTATCTGCAAGATATTGACTGTATATTTCTAACAGATCTGTACAGTCCTTTAAATCAGCAACCGCATAATCGCCTAAGTTTATATCTCTCAATGCTGAACCAATGTTAAACCCCATATAGTCAGCACATTTGAACAATAGTCATCCTAAGAAAGAACCAGTTATAGTTTGTGCCGTTTTAATCTCCAAGCCAAGCTTTACTTATCTTGTGCGAGCGTTTCGATGGTCATGTCTTCATATTTTTCAAATGGTTGATGAATCCACGGGTTGTTTTCCAAATAGCTGACATGATAATCGGGCTTAATAACTGAACAGGCTTTGTACCAAAGTACGGCTGTCTTAATTTCATCAATATAGAAGCCATATCGTTGTTCTAACCAACGGATACTGCGCTGCAAACTTTGACCTGAATCCACCAAGTCATCGACCAAAAGGACATGGGTGCCAAGGTTTGTAGTTGTCATACTGAGATCCCTAGAGAAGGTAATTGCCCCGCGGGTGCGGTTACCTTCTCCGCCATAGGATGACGTTGAGAGAATAGCCAGAGGCTGATCATAAATACGGCAGAGAATATCTCCAATCCGTAGACCTCCTTTCGCCAGACAGACAATCTGATTAAATTGCCATCCTGACGCATGAACGGCAACGGCCAAATTTTCAATGGCTTGATAGTAGTCTGACCAAGAAACATATAGATCGGTCGGTGTCGTGGCTAAATCAGAAGAGGTGGACATGGGCAGGTGAGGGATGACACAAATAGGGCAATAATATAACGTTGACGTTGCTGCTTGCCGCTATAAATCTGGTGTTGGAACATTGATAGTCGACCAAATTCTCAACAAAACATGTCTCTAATCAGCAACGACTGTGGCATTGATCCATCGTCTGGCACAGTCGCTTTTTGCTTAACCGCTGGCTAGGTAATGGGGCCCACGACAGGGCTAGAATGACGTTCAACTGTAACGGGGCCGTTACAGTTGAACGTCATTCTAAAGATGATTTAGTAATTTCTAGCAATCCCCGGTTCCTATGGAAACTTCTGGCAAATCACAGTCTCCGCCAAAACTGACGTGGCCAACAAAGTTGGCCTATGGTGCCGGAGATTTAGGAGCCGGTCTAACGTCAAACTTACTGGCGTTTTCATTTTTGATTTTTTTAACGAATGTGGCTGGATTAGAGCCTTTAACCGCAGGCACCGTGCTTTTGATTGGCAAAATCTGGGATGCGGTCAATGATCCGGCTGTGGGCATATTGAGCGATCGCACCCGTTCTCGGTGGGGGCGGCGCTACCCATGGATAGCGCTAACGGCTATACCGTTTGGGGCGACATTTTATCTAAATTGGATTGTGCCGGGGTTCACAAGCCAGATCGCCCTGTTTTGGTATTACGTCGTTGTTTCCATTGTCTTTCAGGTATTTTTCACAACGACAAATCTGCCATACTCCACCCTGACAGCCGAATTAACTGAGGATTATGACGAACGCACCGAACTGACATCGTTTCGACTGTCATTTTCTTTGTTTGGTGCTGTTTCAGTACTCGCCTTGGGGTTGGTAGTCAGTCAGCTGGTGGCAGACCCGCAGACCCAGTATCAAATACTCGGAGCATTGGGGGGCGTCATCTCCATCGGCTCCATTTTCTGGTGTGTCTTGGGTACCTTTCCCTATTACAAACGGCAGGCCGCCTATCGAGGAAGATCGCTCAATTACAGCGATGATCAAGGTGGCAGTTCGTTTTTTCAGCAGATTAAGGTTGTTTTTAGCAACCGCCCAATTCAATTTGTTGTGGGCATCTATATGTTTTCGTGGCTGGCTTTGCAAATTACGGCCACAATTATTCCGTTCTACGTCACGTTTTGGATGGGGGCTGACGATTACTTTTTAGCCGCCCTGTTGGTCCAAGGGACGGCCATCTTAATGATGGTTATCTGTAACTTATTGGCAAAACGCATTGGCAAAAAGGGGCTGTATTTCCTGGGAAGTGGTATTTGGGTTGTCGTACAGATTGCCTTATTTTTTCTACAACCAGGGCAGCTCAGCTTTTTATATGGGCTGTGTGTAATCGCCAGCTTTGGCGTAGCCACGGCCTATGTCGTGCCATGGTCAATTTTGCCTGACGTGATTGAGTTAGATGAACTCAACACCGGTCAGCGACGGGAAGGCATTTTTTATGCTTTCATGACCCTACTGCAAAAAATCGGCTTAGCTGTGGGCATTTTTCTAGTCAGTTTAGCCCTGCAAACCTCTGGCTTTATTAAAGAGGCGGCCGAGCAACCCGAGTCGGCTTTGCTAGCTATTCGTTTCTTTATGGGACCAGTGCCGCTGATGCTGCTTCTGTGCGGCATGGTGCTGACTTACTTCTATCCCATTACTAAAGCAACCCATGCAGAAACCCTGCTTAAGCTTTCCGAACGTCGCCAGCAGGGTCAGTAGACACGACAGAGTCCTACATTCGACCCGCGCTCACCTCTAAACGTTCCACGGCAGCTAACTCTGCACTCAGATAGTGCTTGGCCAACTCTAGGAAAGCTTTGGCTCGATTAATGTGCTGTTTGGCATCCGCCAGGGTAGCCCTCTCGCTATGGCAGTAGTCTGCCCGCAGTCTGGCTTCTAAACCATTGTTTAGATAGATACCGTAGGGTTGAAATAAAGGCCTTTTTTCTGAAAACTGCTCCGCAAACAAGCTGTTGATGGCCTCATGCTGAGTGGGTATGGCCATCGCTTCTTCTAGGAGTAGGGCCTCAGCTACATACAACATGGCGTAGTATGCGCGGGCGATGGAAATATCGTAAAAATGACTATGGGCGAGTAGCTGAGCCGCCTTTATATTTTCCTTCGCATTGAGAAGGCGTTGCTTTTGCTCAGACTTCATGAATGGAGAACTCCGAAACACTCTGAAAATATTCGTCCCAGCGGACATTAAAGCACAAATCAGCCCAACACTAAAGACTTTTTTAACAGTAGTCAGAGGCTGATGTTCAGACTGTTGAGCATCTTTAGGGACCTTAAGCGATCTGGCCCAACAAGATAAAAACGTTCGAGATACCCGGTAGTATCTTTTCTGGGAGAATTTTTATCGCATGAACTAGCACAGTTTTTGTGCTGTCGCTAATATCATGCGGCAAAGGAAATTTTATGTTAAGTATGGTCCTGTGGGAGCAGGCAGATTGGCATGGTGAACGGCGTAGATTTGGTGGGCACCAGTCTCCAAAACGGAAAATACGTGATCGAGGACGAACTGGGGCGCGGTGGCTTTGGGATAACGTATCGCGCTATCCGTCATCCACTCAACCAAGTGGTTGTGATCAAAACTCTGCGCTGGCCAGAAAATTCGTTAGAAAAGCAGCAACAACTCAAGCAGTTTCAAGCCGAAGCGCGCCGTCTGGCCCAGTGCCAGCATCCCAATATTGTCAATGTGACGGACTTTTTTGTTGAGGCTGAGCGGCCCTATCTGGTGATGGATTTTATTCCAGGGCAACCGCTATCGGCCATGATTTTTCCCAATCGTCCCCTCAGGGAAAAGCTGGCTCTGCAATATATTCGACAAATTGCTAGCGCGTTGCAAACGGTGCATGAGCAGGGGTTACTCCATCGGGATGTAAAACCCCAAAACGTGATGATTAATGGTGCCAATGCAATTTTGATTGATTTTGGCATTGCCCGAGAGCTTTCTAGTGGCCAAACGCAAACCCATACCAACTTGGTTTCTGAAGGTTATGCCCCCTTAGAGCAGTATCTGCCTAAGGCGCGACGCTCGGCAGCCTCGGATGTCTATGGACTAGCGGCCACCCTGTATGCTGCGGTGACGGGGGAGGTGCCCGTGGCATCTGTGTTGCGATCGCACCAGCCCCTCACCCCGCCACGTTTACTCAACCCGAACCTGAGCCCCGGTGTAGAGCAGGCAATCCTCCAGGGCATGGCCCTAAAGTTAGCCCAACGCCCCCAGTCCATTGCCACCTGGTTAACCCTGTTGTCGGCACCACCCACCAAACGAGGTCGCCAGACAGATTCTTCAACTGCGTCCGCCGCTACCCGACCCACCCAGGTCGTCGCCCCCGGACGGCCCTCAGGCTATGGCCTAGCCAATGACGCTCCTGGCACTGCTAACGCCTACATAGAAGAGCCCGACCGCCCCAAGCGACAGGGTCCCGGTCTAGGGAAGATGCTGCTCTCGTTCTTACTCCTAGGACTCTTAGCTGGCACGGGTTTTATCGGCTTCCGCGCATATAAAATTGCCCAACAAGCCATCGGCAACCTAAGAGAAAAAACAGCGGAGCTACCTGAGATATCTCTGCCTGAGGTGCAGCTACCCGATATAACGCTGCCCGAGCTAGAGGAAATTTTGCCAGAAGAGCCTGCCCCTACCCCAGAAACAGCCCCCGATTTGCCACAGGACATCGAAGCCGCCGCCCCTGAATCTGCTGCTGCCCCACCCCTAGTCTTAAGGGACAGCGGTAACCCCAACACCGCAGAACCTGGTGGCGGAACTGGGGTGGTGTCTGTCCCAGGCTTTGCCCCTGGCACCACCGCAACTGCTATCACAAATCGCTTAGGGCAGCCCAGTCGATCGTCTGTTTCGCCATCGGCCACCACTGCTGTGTACGATCTCGCCCCCAATCGAGCTTCCGTTGCCTATGTTTATGACGCTACAGGTAATACCGTGCAGCAGGCGGAGGCTGTTTTTGCCCCATCTTACGACCGATTAATCATGCGGGTTGCCCTGGCAGGTATGCTCAATGGCCAGTCAACCCGTGACATTGAAGCTGGGTTAGACCAGGTCCGCACCGGTGAGGTTGATCAATACCCGTTTGAGCAAAATGGTCTAACCGGTAGCATCGAACGCAACAAAAACGCATTTATCCATATCCATGTGCGCTTGTGCAAACAAAAAACCCTTCGTTGGGGCGTTCCATGGAACGCCCCTACGATGGGTTACGGATATTAGGCAATAAATAACGCCGTAACGGTATCGCCTAGTCTTTATCCATATTGAAAATAAAGGGCACGCCGCCCCCTTGATCGCCACCCATGACCAACACACGGGGCACGAGGGAACCTCCTTCTTTCCAAGCTTCAATCGCTTCTTTTTGAAGCACAAGCTGACCACCCTGAGCCTTCAGGGTTTCTGCCAACAAACGCTGGGCTTCGGCGCGACCTTTGGCCCGGTTGATTTCGGCCTGGGCTTCTTGCTCAGCCTGCTGGGCCACATACACCGCTCGGCGGGCACTTTGCTCAGCAATTTGCTTTTGCTCAACCGCGCGGGCAAACTCCTCAGAAAATGACAGATCAACCACACTGGTGTCGAGGATGATGATGCCGTACTTTTCTAGACGAGTGCTCAGGGCCTCGTCAAAGTCTTCCTTAAGCTTGGTCCGCTGGGTAATGGCTTCTTCAACCGTACGGCGAGCGGCCGCAATTTTGAAAGATTCCTGGGTTTGGGGTGCGATGATCTTTGCCACCACGTTAGCCAGGGTGCCTTGCTTTCGACGAATTTCAACGACGTTAGCCGGGTCTAATCGAAAGTTGATGGCGAACCGCGCCCGCAGATCCTGAAGGTCCTTGGTAGAACTTTCGGCAGGCACTTCAAACTTTTGCACCGTCATGTCATATACATCCACAAAGGAAACCAGGGGTGGCTTGACGTGGATGCCCTCTAACAGCGGCGCATCTTGGGCTTTACCTAGAATGCTCAACACCCCGGCCTGACCAGGGTTGATAATCACTAGGGTACTTGTCAGAACTAGGCCAGTAATGATGGCCAAAAGTGCGATCGCAGCTGGTTGCCAGCTACCCGTCCGAACGCTCAAAATCAATTCCTCCGATTGGATTTAGGATGGGCAATCCCCATCGTCCTAACGGGCAAAAATTTCTTACCTAGAAAATTTTTACCCCAACGTATCCTAACCTTCTGGCAATCCGGTGACCACTCCATTCGCGTCAATCGTCCCATCAATCACGGTACCAATCCGGTAAGCGGGCTGGAAATGGGCCAATGCCGCCTCAGCTTCAGCCTCAGGAACCACCACCACAAAGCCGATACCCATATTAAATGTCTTAAACATTTCAGCCGGTGCCACGTTGCCCGCAGTTTGTAACCACTTAAAGATCGGCAATATTGGCCAGCTCTCAGCCTCTATATATATAGATTGATTTTCCCCCTGACAGCGTGGCAGATTTACAGGAAAGCCGCCACCGGTGATATGGGCCATGGCATGAATCTCTAACCCAGCCTTGAGGGCAGCCAGCACAGGTTTTACATAGAGTTGGGTCGGTGCCAGCAGCACCTCTCCCAAGGACTGGCCCGCCAGCAGTTCCGGACATTCATCCCAGCTGTAGCCCACAGGTTGGTTCACAGGCTGACCCGCCGCTTGCCCCGCCAACCCTGGCTGCCGAGGGGCTTCCGCCATAATTTTTCGCACCAAACTGTAGCCATTACTATGTACACCGCTGCTGGGCAAGCCAATCAGCACATCCCCAGAGCGCACCTGGGACCCATCCAAAATGGCACTCTTCTCCACAATGCCGACACAAAAGCCCGCCATGTCATATTCGCCCTGGCCATAGAACCCTGGCATTTCAGCGGTTTCCCCCCCCAATAGGGCACAGCCCGACTGGCGACAGCCCTCGGCCACCCCAGCCACAACCTGGGTCAGCTGTTCAGGGGCCAGCCGCCCCGTAGCCAAATAATCTAAAAAATAAAGCGGCTCAGCCCCCGAGGTCAGGACATCGTTGACACACATAGCCACCAAATCAATGCCCACCGTATTGTGACGATTGAGCAGGTGGGCCAGTTTTAGTTTGGTCCCCACTCCATCGGTTCCCGACACCAATACAGGGTGCCGATATCCCGTAGGCAGCTCAAAGTAGCCGCCAAACCCACCTAATCCCCCCAATACTCCAGGGCGATGGGTCCCCTCTACCAGGTTGCGAATGGTTTCCACAAACGCACGACCGGCTTCCACATCCACACCCGCTTGCCGATAATCCATGGGCCTCACAAGAAATAACTTGATTACTCTACTTTGGACGGTAGGCACAGCCAAACCCACCCCTTAGCCTTGATTAGTCTTTAATTGTCCGTTGACAAGAACATTCACGTCATGGAAACTGGACAAAGGAGGGTGTGCACCCCAAGAAAACGCTACAGGGCTCCTTCGCATCTATTAATAATCCGTAATCATTACAAACTGACACATAATTTTTCGAAAACTAATTACCTAGCTAGGACAGCTTGAAAACTGTCTACAAGCCTTATCGGTCGACCAATGGCGCAGATGTGTGAAGAAAACATAAATTTATCCATCCATCCATTGTCTGTTTTCACGGTCAAAAATACGGAGCTTAATCACAAAACCTTCGTGATAGATTATCTCCCGTTGCCTTTTTTTAATTCTGTTCGCGATGCATCGTCATCTTGAAGCAACCCTATTCAATCTATTGAATTTGTCACTTCTCGCTCTGCGATGTAGACGCTTATGCCTGGTGCAATCTGGTTTATGAACAAACGTTTTATCGGGCGTGTAGCAGCTGCAATTTTGCTTACTACCGTCCTTCCCCTTTCTAAACAGGCCCACGCCCAAACTGTAGACAACAGTTCTCACGAATCTTTCGAAGTTTCAACTAATCGCCAGTCTTTACAGCAGTCCTCGACCGACACGCTACAGACATCCCTCAGGTCGACGACCACCGTGCGAGTCAATGCCCATCAGCATGAGAATAGGCAGGCCGCCACAGTCTATATCAAAAATATTCCTGTTTTAACCTACATCGACTCAGCCGAAGCCACCGACGTTGTTTCTGGGTGGGTACAGGCAACCGAGGCGACTGACGGTATCCTGGCTGACGCGGCTACCATGTCTGCCCAGCTGGAGCACATGTATGGCCAAGACACCGCTTTTACCGCCCACTGGAACGTAGGCAGTTACGTTGTAATGGCGGGGGATAGCCCTCTTGTTACC
>CALBPH010000698.1 GCA_937899365.1 uncultured Leptolyngbya sp. | reverse complement strand
ATGGACACAACCAAGTGTTACAACAGTACGTTGCCAAGCGTCAGGCATTGAATAGTGAGCTGACCTAAAGAGACTCTTTAGCTTACCAACTCAAAACACCACAGTTCTGAGACTGCGGCTAAACATAAAAGAACGACGCCTCACTTTATCGAGGCGTCGTTCTTTTATGTTTAGGACTAAACTCCATCGGCTTCGACAACACTGCTCTTGGTCGTTCCCCTATCATTTAGTTAGCAAAACACTAATAGACATAAAACTGAGTTTAGTAACGAAAACAGGCGTTTACGCTAGCTTAATTACAATATCCTGATAGAATTCTGTAAAGACCTTTATTAGGAAGAAATAAGCGTCAGAACAAGGAATCAAAAGCAGATTGTTTTATAGAGTAAAGATCCTTTGAACAAACCACATCACTACTTCCAGACACTTAAAACAGTCTGTTATACAGGTCTAAGACATCAAGAACTATACCATTGCTGGTCAAAGCTATGATGCCATCTGCGATGTTTCACCACACGGCGTTTCTGACAGAGCATCTTATTTGCCGTTGCTGATTTAGAGGATGAACCGATCGGTGAAATATGCTATATGACAGTATCTCGCAGATAAAATCATACCGAGGATCAGCAACACCCTTATTTTATAATTTTGTAGCAGCTGGCATTTAATTCTGTTGAATAGGACACCAAGTTCTTATTACCAAACAGTGTTTTGTTTTTTATTTTTCTGAAACTTAGGCAAGAATTTGAATAAGGACACAGGCGCTAGTCTTTGGTCGGTCCAGTTCCTTACTTACGTTTTAAGAAATTGCACGCTTTCAATGTGTAGCTCTTGTTAGGGTCTATTTTTCAAGCCATCTGCCATTCACAAGTCTTATCTTTTTCATGGTTTTGTTGTTCTTTTTTGCTTGAGATTATGTTCAAAAAAATTTCCTGTGTTGTTTTAGGGGCGGTGGCAACGTCCTTAATCTCGGCGGTTGAGCCAGCCCAAGCCTTTAGCTTCCACTCCAGTGGTTATAGCAGTTCACCTACGTCAGGTTCCGTAAGTTCTTTTGGCAGTCAGTCCGCTGGCTTTGGCCAATCCTCTTTTGGGGGCAGTTCTTCACCCTTGCTCTCTCAGTCGAACACGGGCTCAACAAGTGTTGGCCAGACTGTTGGCGTGGTTGATATGGCGATCATTGTATTGGCGCTATGGGCCATGTTTGAGGGATTGGATACTACCAGTGAGGGTGGTAACAAGATAGCTGACGGGTTTGTTAACCCTCCTGGCATTCCTGGTGGCGGCGAAAACGGCGGTGGCGGCGGCATCCCTGGCGGCGGCGGCGAGCAGCCCCCGGCTGCTGTGCCCACACCGGCTCTCTTGCCAGGTCTCTTTGGAATGGGCCTTGCAGCTGTCCGTAAACGTAACAACAACCTAGCCCAGGCTGACCAAGCCTGATTAGACTCGCCTAGTGCAATATCTTAATGTAGGCAGTGCTGAGGCCGACCACCCGAGTATAGCGTTGGTTAGGGCATTCTATAGTCCCTAAAAGCATTAAGCGACAACGCCAATGCGACGCGCAAACGTCCTAATGCATCAGGACGTTTGCTATACCTGGCCTAAGAGTTCAAATTAAACGCTTGTGTTAGAAGCTTTGCGAGGCTTCATGAATTATGTCTCTATGGAAAAACGAGATCCGTCTTTTGCCGGAATCTCGTTTTTTATTGACAATCAGTTATGTAGAGATGTGATTAAACAGACAAGATTAAGTCTAGATCAGTCGCTGACGAATCTTGGATGAGGCGGTATCGATGAGACCGACAGCCAAGATCAAAATAATCAGAATGGCAGAGACTTTGCCATATTTAAAGGCACGAAAACTTTGGTAGAGGGAAACACCGATACCACCGGCACCCACAATGCCCAGCACAGAAGCAGCTCGAACGTTGGCTTCAAACCGATAGAGGGTAAAGGATGTCCATAGGGGAATAACCTGGGGAATGACACCAAAGATAATCTCTTGAAGTTTGGATGCGCCCGTGGACCGAATGCCTTCCACCAGACCTGGGTCAATGGACTCAAATGCTTAAGAGAATAACTTGCCCAGGGTGCCGGCGGTGTGGACAAATAGGGCCAACACCCCGGCAAAGGGTCCTAACCCTACGGCGACCACAAAAATCAGAGCAAAGACTACCTCGTTAATGGCCCGCATGGCGTCTAGAAAGCGGCGGGTGATAAAGACTATCCAGACTGGGGCCAGGTTCTCAGCCGCTAATATGGCTAGGGGAACAGCGACAATGGCGGCAACGAGGGTTCCCCAGATACCCATGCCAATGGTTTCTAGAATGTCAGACAGGTAAAACTTCCAGTCGGTAAAGTCGGGGGGAAAGTAGCGACTGATGTATTCAGCCATGTTGCCACCGCCCTGGACCAGTTCTACAAAGCTGAGGTCGCTCTTTTGGCCGGCATAGATTAGAACTGCGATCGCAACCAGCAACCATACAATCCGCATCGGCGTGACCAGCTTTTTTTCCTGGGCCAGTACCTGCATGACCTCGGCTGAAACGGCACCGTTGCCATAGGTTTGGGAAGTAACAACCGACTTAGCCATAGCATTGAAATAAATGAACAGTAACAGTAGAAAACACGAGCAGCCTTCGGGCTGCCCGTGTCGCACAAATTAAGTAATGGAGACTTACTTCAGCGCGTCAAGCTTCTTATTCAGCTCATCTAGCTTAGTCTGCTTGTCACCATCGCTAAGGTTCTCGTTATTTTGAACTTCCAGCAAGTCCTTCGCAATTTGCAGCTCGCGGATGGTGTTCCAGTCCTCATCCTTAGCCGAGTCCAGACCCGACCACTGCAGACCCTCTAAAACCGCTTTGTTGTCAAAACCAATAAAGAAGTCCTTCATGGAATCCTTTAGACAATCGGGCAGGTCCTTACGATAGGCAAGCGGATCGCTAGGGATAACGGGAGAGGTCCAGATGATCTGAATTTTCTCAAGGGCATCGGGAGCAGTCTCTTCTAACCGAGCCAGGTTTTCGTTATTGTTAGTGGCAACATCTACCTGATTCTCAGATACAGCCAGGGCAGTGGCTTCATGGCTACCAGCAAAGACAAGCTCACTAAAGATTTTGTCAGCATTAGCCCCCTGCTGCGCAAAGACATAGTAAGTGGGAACCAAGAAACCAGAGGTAGAGTTGGGGTCGTTGAACGCAAATGTCAGGTCAGCCGCATTCTCAACCACGTACTTGTCACCGTCCCCCGCCTCCAGGTCAATTTCACCAACAATGGGGTTCTCTTTATTAGTAATTAGGTGAGAGTAGTAACCCTTAGCCCCATCGAGGGACACAGTTTGAACAAAAGCTTCAGCCTCAGAACGCTCAGCTGCTTCAATGTAGGATTTACCACCGTACCAAGCCACCTGTACTTTACCCGCACCCATGCCTTCGATGACGCCAGCGTAATCAGTGGCGTAGAATCCCTTTACAGGACGACCGATAGCTTCAGACTTTTCAGCCAGCAGCGGCTCCCATTGTTGCTTAAGGTTGTCAGCAGACTCAGTGGAGATAATACCAAACTCAATCTCTTTAATATCAGCCGCACAGGTGCCACCTTCAGTGACAGAAGTAGCCGCATCTTCAACAGCATCAGTCGCTGTATCAACAACATCACCAGCACTGCTACAAGCAGCTAAGGAGCTGACCATTAGGGTAGAAGCCGCTAGCAACGATGCGCATCGGCGCAAGGAGATAATAGACATAAGTTGTTCCTTTGATCCTTATCCGTATATGTGTAACCAGGCGTATGTGCGGGGGAGAACCCCAGGTAATAAGAGACGTTTAGCTTGCAAATACCTCGCTATGTCCGCTCATTACCAGCTCTTCAGCAGCTGAGCCATAGATGCTGTTGAGGCGAGTCGCATCTAGATCAGCCGTAAACCCATCAAAGCAAACGTTACCCTGGCGCAAGGCCACGGAGCGTTTGAAATAGCGTTGCACCACCTGCACCTGATGCAGCGACGTAACCACCGTAATCCCCTGCTCTTCATTCAGAACGGTCAACAGCTCCATCACCTTACGAGCAGAGTCTGGGTCTAGTGAGGCAATGGGTTCATCGGCCAGAATAATCTTGGCCCCCTGCATCAGACAGCGGGCAATGGCAACCCGTTGTTGCTGACCGCCAGAAAGGGCCGACGCTCGCTTGTGGGCCTGCTCTAAAATACCAACGCGTTCTAGGGCCGAAAGCGCCTGAATCTTCTCTGCTTTAGTAAAGTTACGCACCAGGGAACGCCACATGGATACCTGGGACAGATTACCCACCAAAACGTTCTCGAGAGCCGTTAGCCGGTTGACCAAATTGAACTGCTGAAAGATAAACCCCACCTGGCTGCGGAGCTGACGTGCTTTAGAGTGAAGCTCACCCTCTAGCTGCAGCACATTACCAAATATTTCTACCTGCCCCGAGTCAGCCTGCTGTAGACCGTTGAGATTGCGCAGCAGCGTGGACTTACCAGAGCCAGATGCCCCCACCAGGGCCACCATCTCACCCGCCGCTACCTGCATACTGACGGTCTGCAAGGCGGGTAGCCCTTTAAACGATTTCGACAAATTCATCACCCTAATAGCAGGCTGAATCGATGCCATCTCTAAATTACTCGGGGCAGCTGATTGCATGACTTCTCCAGGGGATAAGCGGAGTCAACAGGATAGAAATATATCTGCGTCAGATGTCGACTCTTAGTTGCTCCAAAAGAACACAGATGTATAGACATCTGTAACTTGAAGTATGTAGTGACATTCTCGATGGTAGTGGCTTAAGAGATAAACAAAAAAAGGATAATTTTAAAATAAGCTCAGGTTAAGAACTAGGGTGTTTAGTATCTATTGATTAATATCAGTGTTTTAGACTAGGCGAATTTTTAGTGCAATACAGCGTCTTAACCGGAGAAAATAGGCGGCCCGTAATAGGGGTTGCCGGCCCATCGTCCCTACACTGTCTGCTCCATCACCAGTTCCATGCGATCGCCCCGAAAACGGGTGACGCCATATTCAATCACGGTACCGGATTGATCGACATTGATGGATTCTGACAACAAAATAGGACTGTTGGCGGGCATCTTGAGCAGACGGGCATCACGAGGGCGGGCCACCCGGGCCGAAATGCGGGTAGACCGGCGGAGGTGATCGCAGTCGTACTCCTTGATCAGCATTTGGGAAATGGAGCGATAGGTTTCACAGTGGGCCATTAGCCCTGGAAACCGCTGACCAGGAAAATGGCTGCTGCAGATATTGATGGGAAGATCGTCAATTAGATAAAGCCGCTCAAATAGGATAACTGCGCTGCCCAGGTCAATCTCTAGACGTTTGGCTAGCTTTGGGTCTGCATTAATGTTGACAACTCTAAGGACCTGCCAGGTGGGGCTTAAGGACTGGGCTTTGAGGGCTTCATTAAAGCGCACACGCTTGCCAATGGGCAGGGCAATGGGGGCAACAACAAAGGTGCCGCTGCCTCGCTCTACATCCACAATGCTTCCTGGCGTAGCACATCCACCGCCCGCCTGAGGGTGTGGCGATGCACCCCAAAACGTTTGCTCAGTTCTAATTCCGTTGGTAGCTGATCGCCCACATTAAAAACGGCTTCTTCAATATTCCGCCGCAGCTCATCGGCAATCTGGAGATAGAGGGGTAAGGCGTCTTGGCGCATTGTTTCTCTTGTTGTTAGCCACAGTTTAACCCGCTTTTAACCTATCAGATGGGCCACCGTAGGGCCCACTATATTAGTGTGATTAGGAAGTCCTGTCATGATCACCATCTCAGAGTAA
>CALBPH010000697.1 GCA_937899365.1 uncultured Leptolyngbya sp. | reverse complement strand
ATATGCCGTAGGGCAGCACCTTACAGATAAAATCATCCCGAGGAGCAGCAACGCCGGGATTTTTTACTTGGCGTCCATCCAATTTTTACCAGCGTTGATTTCGACCTTTAAAGGTACCGATAGCTTGACTACGGATTCCATGGTGGTTGCGATCTTTTCCTGTAGTTCCGGCCATTCATCGGGGGGAATTTCAAAGATTAATTCATCGTGGACCTGTAGTAATAGTCTGGCCTGGTAATCCTTCAATACCTCGTGGAGTTGAATCATCGCAATTTTGATGATGTCAGCGCTGGAACCCTGAATCGGTGCATTTGCGGCTGCTCTCAGCTGGCCTGCATCGTAGCCACCAGGTCTAAGATTATCCAGATCAATGTCGTCTGGAGATTTCCCTTTTAACGGTTTCAAACTATTGCTGGAAAAGTTGAAATAGCGCCGTCGTCCCAAAATTGTTTCCACATAGCCATGGGCGATGGCCTCACGTTGCATTTGGTGCAAATATTCGAACACCCGCGAGTAGCGCGCGTTAAATTTATCGATAAATGATTTGGCCTCAGTGCGGCTGACGCCCATTTCGCGGGCAAACCGCACGGCACCCATGCCATAGATAACGCCAAAGTTGATGATTTTACCCATGCGACGTTCGTCGGATGTGATGTCCTCTTTATCCAGCAATAGCTGAGCCGTCAGACTATGGACGTCGTCCCCATTCCGATAGGCATCCACCAGTACGGATTCACCGCTGAGGTGGGTAAGAATCCTCAGCTCAATTTGAGAGTAGTCGGCAGCCGCGAGCAGCCAGCCGTCTTGGGGTAAAAACGCCTGACGAATTTGACGGCTAAAGGCCGTGCGGACAGGGATATTTTGTAGGTTGGGGTTCGATGATGACAGTCGCCCCGTGGCGGTGACGGCCTGATTAAAGTCGGTGTGAACCCGGCCAGTGTCGGCCCGGACCAGCTTAGGCAAGGCATCGACATAGGTGGATTTCAGCTTAGATAGGGTGCGATGGCTGACGATGCAGTCCACCACCGGGTGATCACCCTGGAGTTTTTCTAGGGTGGAGGCATCGGTGGAGTAGCCGGTTTTGGTTTTGCGAGTTTTCTTTTTATTTAGCCCCAGGGTTTCAAATAATAAAACGCTCAGTTGTTTGGGGGAGCTGAGGTTAAATTCTTCTCCGGCATAGTCGTAGGCTTTGATTTGCAGTTCGTAGAGATCGGCTTCGAGCTGTTCGGAAAATTGTTTTAGATAGGGGTCGTCAATGCGGATGCCGTTGGCTTCCATATCTTCTAGTACAGCTTCAAGGGGGACTTCGATATCCCGGAAAAGCGTTGCGATCGCATCCACCTGACTCAGCTCACCTTGCAAAATCGGCACCAACCGATAAGTCGTATGCACATCCCCACCGCAATAAACCGCCACCTGATCAATGGCAATATCCGCAATGGTTTTACCCTTAGGCACCAGGTCGCTGTAGCTCTGGGCCGCCAGATTCAAATAACGCAGCGATAGATCCGTCAGATTATGGCTGTTTTCAGGATTGAGCACATAGCTGGCCAGCATTGTGTCAAACACCACCCCAGCCAGCTCAATGCCCTGGTGCTTTAAGACAGCCCGGTCATACTTAGCATTTTGCAACGACTTTGGATAATCGGCACTTTCCAAAATAGGCTTGAGCGCACCTAAGACATCCCCAAGGGGCAGCTGTTCTCCCTCTGCATGGCCCACCGGAATATAGGCCAAATCTTCTAGACCATCGCCCCAGCAGCAGCCGATACCCACCAAGTCTGCATCCATCGGTTCAATGGAGGTGGTTTCCGTATCCCATGCCACGGGTGTTGCCTTGTCGGTGTGGGTCTTTAATGTGGCGACTAATGTCTGTAGTTCCTGGGCGGTCGTGATCACCAGAGGTTGAATGGCCACCTCCTCCACCGCACTGGCGTCATCCGTTTCCTCAGCTGTAAAAAAGGAGGTTTCCTCATCCTCAACCGGGCTCGACGCTTGAGTTTTGGGATTTTCTGAGGCCTCCCCACCAAAGGCAACTTGCAGCTTATTCAGACGATTAATAAAGTGCTGAAATTCTAGATGCTTTAGCAGAGGAATCACTTCACCCTCATCAAAGCCTTCCAGTTTGCAATCAACCAGCTCTACATCCAGCTCCACATCAGTGACAATAGTGGCTAAATATTTAGACTTGTCCGCATCATCTTTGCCAGTCTCCAGTTTTTTCTTGACCGCTCCTTTCATCTCGGGTATGGCTGCATAAACGCCTTCCAGGTTTGCGTGCTCTGCCAGCAGCTTGACGGCTGTTTTTTTACCGATGCCTTTGACGCCGGGAATATTATCTGAAGTGTCACCACACAGGGCTTTGTAATCAATCACCTGGTTGGGTTTGATGCCTAGCTTTTCTTCAACTTCTTGAATGCCATATTCCTTGGCCAATCCATTGGTGCGTCCAAAGGTGCTGCCTAGATGCAGCACCTTGATGTGCTCGTTATCATCAATCAGCTGAAACAGGTCCTGGTCACCGCTGAGAATTCTGACGGCATAGCCTTCCTGCTCGGCCTTAATCGCCAAGGTACCGATCACATCATCTGCTTCAAACCCGGGTGCTGTCAGAATGGGTAGCTTAAATCCTGCCAGCAGCTCCTTTAGATTCTCGACATCTTCCGTAAAGTCCTCTGGTTGCTCAGGGCGGCCTTCTTTGTAAGAGTCTGCCGCTTCGTGGCGAAAGGTGGGTTGGGCAAGATCAAACGCGACCGCTGCATAGTCGGGTTTTTCGATCACCATCATGTCGCTCATGGACTTGAGAAAGCCAAAGCACACACTAGTGGGAATGCCCTTGGAGGTGCGCAGCCCCCCGTCACGACTTTTGGCGTGGGCGTAGTAGGAGCGAAACGCCAGGGAGTGACCGTCAATGATTAGCAGGGTGGGTCTGTCAGAACTCAAAACACTTGTCGCCAACGCAGCTTTTTAATTATGGAGTAGTTTGTAGGACATTTGCGTGTCAGGTTCACTGTTGTATTTGAGGGCTTGTGGCGATATCCATCGCCCTAACTAACCTGACAAATGCACCAGATCAGATATGGAGCTGCATTTGCTCTCAGTAGATTTTCATTTGGACATTCCCACATTTCTATTTGATTATGAGATAATTATGAAAAATGAAACGATTATGAAATGTCGACGCTATCAATTTTAGAAAACATTAAATCGGGGGTTTTGCTGCAGTCAGCTTTGCTCATCGGGCTGGCTAGCTGTGGTCAAGCCCCCCCATCTGAAAACTCTACTGCTAGCGATCAAAAGGTTGTGCTGACAACGTTCACGATTTTGGCGGATATGGCCCAGAATGTGGCCGGTGACGAGCTACAGGTGGAGTCGATTACTCGTATCGGGGCAGAAATTCATGGCTATGAGCCCACCCCCAGCGATTTGGTAAAAGCCCAGGATGCTGACCTGATTCTTTATAACGGCATGAACCTGGAGCGTTGGTTTGAGCAGTTTTTAGGCAATGTGCAGGATGTGCCGTCGGTGATTTTGACGGAAGGGATTGAGCCAATTGCGATCGCAGAAGGCCCTTACACCGATAAGCCCAATCCCCACGCCTGGATGTCGCCGCAAAACGCTCTTATATATATAGAAAATATTCGCCAGGCCTTTATTGAGCTAGACCCTGACAACGAAGAAACCTATAACGCCAATGCCGCTGCCTATAGCGAGCAGCTACAAGCAATTGACGCAGAGCTACAGGCCAATCTCGCCCAGGTGTCAGAAGACCAGCGTTATCTGGTCAGTTGTGAAGGCGCATTCTCTTATTTGGCCAGTGATTACGACTTAGAAGAGGTTTATCTCTGGCCAATTAATGCCGAACAGCAGTCTACTCCCAAACAGATTCAAGGGGTAATCGACGCAGTCAACGCTAACGATATTGCCACGGTCTTTTGCGAAAGTACCGTCAGTGATGAGGGACAGCAGCAGGTCGCTCGGGCTACAGGAGCAACGTTCGGCGGCAATTTATATGTTGACTCCCTATCTACGGCCGATGGTCCGGTGCCTACTTTTTTAGATCTCTTGGACTATGACGTTCAGGTGATTAGCGAGGGGCTTTTGTCGCCATGAGCCGATATGCCCTCCCCGGAGGGGATGACTCCAGACTTTTTTGCTTTATACAAAATCTGAGATCTAACTTTCTGTCCTCTAGTTTTTAACCCACCGATGCGATCAGACACCTTTGGCATCACTGTCGAAAATATTAGCGTTACCTACAGCAATGCTCATCTGGCTCTCTATAACGCCAGCTGCTATGTGCAACCTGGCACCATTACCGGTTTAGTTGGTCCCAACGGTGGCGGCAAATCTACCCTGTTCAAAACCATTATGGGGTTTGTGAATCCGAACCACGGACGTGTCCATATTGATGGCCTTTCGGTAAAAATGGCGCAAAAGCGACAGCTGATGTCCTATGTGCCTCAATCGGATGATGTGGACTGGAATTTTCCTGTCAGCGTGGCGGATGTGGTGATGATGGGCCGCTACGGCTATATGAATATGCTGCGGATTCCGGGACGTGAGGATCGGCGGCAGGTGGCTGAAAGTCTCGAACGGGTGGGTATGGCAGACTTTCGACAGCGACAAATTGGGGAGCTTTCCGGTGGGCAGAAAAAGCGAGCGTTTTTGGCGCGGGCCATGGCGCAAAATAGCCGGGTGATTTTGCTGGATGAGCCGTTTACTGGGGTGGATGTGAAAACGGAAAAGCGGATTGTGAATCTGCTGCTGCAATTGCGGGATGAGGGACACACGATTTTGGTGTCTACCCATGATTTGGCGTCGATTTCTACATTTTGCGATCGCACCATCCTCCTCAACCGCACCGTCCTGGCCGAAGGCACCACCGCCGACACCTTTACCGAAGACAACCTATCCATGACCTTTGGCGGCTTACCCCTCAGCAGTCTGCCCCAGGTTTTTTCCAACCCCCAGCGGCACTATGAATGATTTATTTCTATCCTGTCCTCTATTCGGATTAATGCCCGTGTGGCAATGGCTGATTGAGCCCCTGCAGGCCGGGTTTATGGTCAAGGCCATCTGGGTGAGTGCTTTTGTCGGTGTGGTCTGTGCTGTTTTATCTTGCTACATCACCCTCAAAGGTTGGTCCCTGATGGGGGATGCTGTTTCCCATGCGGTAGTGCCGGGTGTTGTTGTGGCCTATGCCCTAGGTCTGCCCTTTGCCCTCGGGGCATTTGTCTTTGGGTTTGGGGCAACCGTCATCATCGGCTATGTAAAATCTCAAACTCGCCTCAAAGAAGATGCGATTATTGGCGTGATTTTTACCGGCTTTTTTGCCTTTGGGCTAGTTCTGGCCACCAAAATCCCTAGCAATGTGGATTTGTTTCACATCTTGTTTGGCAACGTCCTCGGTATTTCTCAATCGGATATTATTCAAACGCTGATTGCGGGTAGTGCCACCCTCGCCATTATTTTGTTCCGGCGTAAGGATCTGCTGCTGTTTTGCTTCGATCCAAACCATGCCAAAGCCATTGGTCTGAATACTCAGCTGATGTACTACACGCTGTTGTCGGTGTTGGCGCTGACCATTGTGACCGCACTGCAAACAGCAGGCATTGTTCTAGTGGTGGCTATGTTAGTCACACCGGGGTCCACGGCCTATTTACTCACCGATCGCTTTGACCATATGCTGATGATTTCGGTGGCCACTAGCGTTATTTCCTGCGTCCTAGGCACCTATTTCAGCTATCACTTATATGTCTCCACCGGCTGTAGCATCGTGGTGTTAATG
>CALBPH010000696.1 GCA_937899365.1 uncultured Leptolyngbya sp. | reverse complement strand
CATGTAGCCAAACACCACCACCAGCTGCAGCGCCGAGGGCACAAAATCATGGAAAAGCTTGAAAATCACCTCGCCAATGCGATCCACATCCTCGGTGAGGCGATAGGCCAACTCTCCGGTTTTAGTCCGTTCAAAATAGGTCAGGCTCAAAGTTTGGAGATGGCCATAGACACGGGTACGTAGCTGGTGGGCCACCCGAAACGCCGCCTTTGCCATCAAAGAATCTTGCCCGTACTGAGCCGCCTTTTGAATCAGCAGACCAATGAGGGTGATGGCGGCAACTCGACCAAACGCAGCCACTTGCCCCTGCACCAGCGTAGAAATGGCCAGCCCCCCCAGCTTGGCAAGAATCGGCCAGTAGAGGGTAAATACCAGCGTGCAGGCTAAGGCCGGTAGCAAAATGGTCTGCTGGCGACGGATATAGGGCAGCAGCTGCCAGTAGGTGGGGCGATTATCCAAAGCGATAGGAACTGATAGGCGTTTCATGGATTACGCTATCATCCCTTGCCCCTGACCTTTAAGCAGCCTCTATCTGGGTCGGTTACATGGGCGGTCGATTAGGGTTGAGGTGGTCGGTTGGGATTCATGGGCTCACCCCAACTTACGGTTCATGGTTAAATGTGAACGCCCATTGGAGAGTCCTTACCCTATCTGTTGACATGCCTACCGTGATTGTTGCGACTGGAAATCCTGGAAAACTCAAGGAAATGCAGGTCTACCTAACGCCGCTGGGTTGGGAATTGCAGCTGAAGCCAACGGACATTGATGTGGATGAGACAGGGACGACGTTTATGGAGAATGCACGGTTGAAGGCAAGCGAGGTTGCGATCGCAACCCAGCAATGGGCCATCGCCGACGACTCTGGTCTGCAAATCGATGCCCTCAACGGTGCGCCGGGTCTGTACTCTGCCCGGTACGGTACAGATGATCAAGACCGAATTAACCGAGTGCTTCGAGAACTAAGCGGCACCCAAGATCGCAGTGCTCAGTTTGTCTGTGCCCTGGCCCTAGCTCGTCCCGATGGCACCATTGCCCTTGAAACAGAAGGCATCTGTGCCGGAGAAATTTTGCCTGCCCCCAAGGGCACCAATGGCTTTGGCTACGACCCAATTTTCTACGTCCCCAGTCAACGTAAAACCTTTGCCGAAATGAGCGATCAGCAAAAAGAAACCCACAGCCATCGCGGTATTGCCTTTGCCCAAATTATGGCTGAGCTACGACAGTTAACGCTCAGCTAGCCATGAGTCAGCCACCGACAGAGCCGTGCGAGTCAAAACATCGCCAACCCTGTACCGAAACCATAGCCATCTGCAGTGCCCAATAAAAAACTGCCCCCGTTATGGAGGCAGCTCTAACTAAATAAACCTGAGTAAATTCGATAACTTTTCGTTACAAAGACGGGTCTACTCTTCGTTGCCAAACATACGTTGAACCTGGCCTAGTGCAGCTTGGAAGATGTTAAAACCAGCCCAGCCAGCAGCTAGGGCAATGGGAGCTAGTACAGCTACAACCCGGAAATCAATGTCCATTACCGAACCTCCTGCGGAGAAATGCGTTTTATAAAATACTTATACATAATATTCTCATAAACCAGGCGCGGTTTGAAGTGGAGGATGTCGGCTTCTTGGAAAGTTAATGGAAAGGGAGCTAGGGTCATAGGAGCTCCGTAGCCTACGGTTAGCGCAGCAAATTCAAGGTCCTTAGCTTTTTTAGGGCGATTAAAGGAAAATAGAAGAGCGGATATACAGCCATCAGACAGTATTTTTAACCGCTGGTCCCAGGGCAGCCTACGATGGCAAGCCCTGCATGGCTTACACAGAACACCCCTACCCTGCATGAAACTCCCCGAACTTAGCTCCGACACCATCAACCGCGTCATCGAGATGGCCTGGGAAGATCGCACACCCTTTTCAGCCATCGAGCTGCAGTATGGCCTCCAAGAAAAGCAGGTCATTACCCTGATGCGTCGAGAAATGAAGCAGTCTAGCTTCAAAATGTGGCGGAAGCGCGTAACCGGACGTAAAACAAAGCACCTGGCGCGACGAAACTTTGACAGCGGTCGCTTTCGTTCTCAGAATCAAAAGGGTTCATAACTAGGTTCTACCACCATGACTAATCGCCCCGTCGCCGCTATTACTGGAGCTTCCAGCGGCATTGGTACGGCCATCGCCACCCAGCTTGCCGCTGATGGTTACAATCTGGCGCTATGTGCCCGACGGGAGCAGCGATTGGCTCAGTTAGCTAATATTTTGTCATCGCAGCACGGGGTTGAGGTCCTTACTCAGACCGTGGATTTGCGGGATGAGGCCCAGATTTTAGATTGGTTTGATGCGATCTCAACCCGATTTAATCGTCTGGATGTGCTAGTCAACAATGCCGGCTTAGGCCACAAAGAGTCCCTCAGCAGCGGCAGTACTGAAAAATGGCGCGAGACCCTAGATGTGAACGTCATCGCCCTATGCCTCTGCGCC
>CALBPH010000695.1 GCA_937899365.1 uncultured Leptolyngbya sp. | reverse complement strand
CCCCCCCCCCCCCCCCCCCCCCCCCCCCCCCCCCCCCCCCCCCCCCCCCACTGATCGAGGGAAAGAGGTTTGACCGTACATTGGCCAATCACCTCTGGCGCTGAGGCAAAGTAAATGGCGCCCGGAGTATTTGCCGTTAGCCGTAGGGCTGCGGTGGTGTTGGCACTGCGCTGAACGTTACTTGCTAAGGCTTCACCATTGAGCACAGTCTGGCTAAAAAATTGAACAGTGCCTCCCAAATCGGTCCGAGAAACAGGAACAATGGGTAGATCAGGACCACCCAGCTGCTGCCAGTTATTGGTGCGTCCTGTGTAAATATCCCTCAATTGAGCCAGGCTCACATTTGTCAGAGATAGCTCTGGATGGGCGACAACGGCCACCCCTTCAATGGCAACAGGAAATTCTTCTAATAGGATTCCCCGTTGTTTGGCCTGCTGCTTTTCTTGGGCATTGAGAGGGCGTGATGTTTGGGCAAAATCCAACTCACCATTTAGCAACATCTGAATCCCCGTAGATGAACCGGGTGCTTGATTGGTGGGAGCTTGGTATACCAGCTGTAACCCTGGAATGGCTTGCTGCAGTTTTGGGTCGATTACCCCTCGAATAGGGGCCCAGGTGGTACTGCCCCCATAGTTGAATTGCCCTGGTGGTACCTCCACATCCTTAAAGCTGGCTGATGGCGTAATGGTAGAGAACTGGGACTGACCAATGCCCAACAGCCCCTTTTGTTTTACAAACCAGCCGCCACCTGACAGCACAGCTGCCAGTAAGACCAATCCCAGCATCCAGGGCCGTAGCCACCCTTTTTGAGGCGGTTGGGCTGTGGAACCAGAGGATGTTTTGGGTGGGGACGACGGTGATGGGGTGACTGGGCCAGGAGACGACGGCGAGACTGGAATCGGCGGCGGTGGCGATGAGATCGCAACCGGTGCTGCCGTACCGGACAAAGTACTGCCACCGTTGCCAGCGCCGACAGCTGGAGAAGCGCCCGAAGCCCTAGAAGGGGAGGCCATCAGGGCGTTTAAGGCATCCTTAGCATTGCCATAGCGATCTTGAGGACTGGCGCTGAGCAACTTATCGAGAACGGCGGCGAGGTTACTGTCCTGGAGCGTGACATGGTCTTGCCAACGCCAGGCATTGCTATAGCTATCAAACAGCTCCGTCGTTTCTTTGCCCGTCAGCAACACGATACAGGTAACAGCTAATGAATACAGATCAGACGCTGGAAATACTTGCCCCCCTGTGACCTGCTCTGGCGGTGCATAGCCAGTGGTGTAAATACCGGTCGATGTTTTCGAGGCAGCTCCAGTGACCTGCTTCACCGCACCAAAATCTAAAAGATATAGCTGGTTATCAACCGTCTTCATAATGTTGGACGGCTTAATATCACGATGAATCGCCCTATTGTCGTGGACAAACTCCAGCACCTTTAGGATAGAAACCAGAATCGCCTTTACGGCACCCTCGGGCAGGGTGCCCCGCCGCTCTAAGATTTGCTCCAGGTCTTCCCCATCGATAAATTCTTGAACCAAGTAAAAGTATTCTTCGTCTTGACCCGATGCTGGGGACTTCACCTCAATGGGGAAATAGGCAAAGAGAGCAGGAAGTTGCGGATGCTGGTTTCCGAGGCGCTCTAGCACTTCAGCTTCGCGGGCAAACAGCTGCTGGGCAATTTTTAACTGCTGCTGATTTAGCTGTGTGGAGGGTTTGAACAGCTTAACAACGCAGGGGCGCAGGGCCGGAGTGTCGCGATCGCACGCATAAAAAGCAGTCCCAAAGGCGCCCTGCCCCAAGAGAAGCTGGGGCAAATATCGCCCCCGTAAAATCAGCGGCATACCGCAGTTAGTACAAAATAGCTGTGCTGATGTGCGGATTGAATCCTTTAGGTTGGGATGAACATTAACGGGTCGGGAACATCCAGGTCGGGTGCAGTGTAATTGCATGGAGCATTAACGTGACGACGCATTCAAGTGGCAACGCCAAAAAACCAAATCGTTGCTGATTTAGACAATGAACCTATCGGGTTAGACACGCTATCTGACAGTATCATGCCGATAAAGTCATCCCGAGGATCAGCAACACCCCAAAATCTATATCTAGCCTAACTGCTCTCTTCCAATGTTTTCTTATCCATCGGCTTTCCATTGGCCGCCGCCTTGGGAGAAGCCGACGTGCCACCGCCAGTTTTCTTGCGATCTGGCCGATGATCAAAGTCAATTTCTCGGTTAGTAAACTGGGGCAAAATTTCCTTAGTAAATGCGCCCGCCGCCGTTGAGCGGTAGCGATTAGGGTTAAAAATTACCGACAGGGTGCGTTTCACCACCACCGAATCAATCTTGGCCCGGTGAAGCACCCCCATCTGAAGCTCTTTTTCAATGGCAGAAATAGACACAAAAGCGACGCCCAAACCCGACTGAACCGCATTTTTGATCGCCTCTATGGAATTGAGTTCCATTTCGATGCGTAATCGCCGAGTCTCGATACCACAGCGTGTCAGCACCTGATCAATCACCTTGCGGATTGTGGACTGAGAATCAAGGGAAATGAATTTGAGCTTGTAGAGGTCTTCGCGCTGAATCGCCTGACTGCTGGCCAGGGGATGAAACACGGGCATAATCAAAGCCAGTTCATCCTCAGCATAGGGAATAATTTCCAGGGAATCTTGCAGCTCTGGCGGCACTTCACCACCAATAATGGCTAAATCAATTTGGCCATTGCCCACGCTCCAAGACGTGCGGCGTGTGGAGTGCACATGGAGCTGCACCGCCACATCCGGATAGCGCTGACGAAACAGACCAATCATTCTCGGCAGCAAGTAGGTACCCGTGGTCTGGCTAGCCCCCACAATTAAGGTGCCCCCTTGCAGCTTCTGCAAATCCTCAATGGCACGGCAGGTCTCTTGACAAAGGCTAAGAATGCGATCGCCATATTCCAAAAGCAGATAGCCGGCCTCCGTCAGCTGAGCTCGTCTGCCTCCGCGATCAAACAGCGGCACATCTAACTGACGCTCTAAATTTTGTACCTGTAAACTAACGGCGGGTTGAGATACATAAAGGCTATCGGCAGCTCGCTTAAAACTACCCTCCGCTGCAATCGCCTTTAGAATGCGCAGTTGATCTAACGTAAACGGCAGGTCAGACATAACGGTTAGGGTGTCAACTCCGATATTTCAAGCAAACCCCGTGGCACGATTGGTAGGGGCCATAGGTGAAGACATCTGAACATAACCAGATTGAATACCCCTGTCGCTACCGAATAAATAGACTAGCAAGTTTGCTAGCACGTTAGAGTCTACATGATGTGTAGTTTAATCATTCCTTATGAAGGGACAATAACTCAAAACGTTAACTAAGTTTTGGTTTGTGAGGAAATCTTTTAGAGAACACCCACGACTGCTGTTGTTGATATAAGGACAGCTTAGCCTGTGGTTTGTTTTATACCCGCCCTAGTCTTACTTATATGCAGTACCAATTAATTCAAAACTTTCTAGAGCTGCCCGGTATTATCGGATTTAGTCTAATGCCCCTAGACCCGACCGAGGCCTCTGGTCAGGCCTATAGTGTTGGGTTTCCCCAGGGTAATGGCCCCGAGCAGGAATCCATCCTTGCCCAGGGAATTCAACAGATCATCAGCACTACACCCGCTTCTCTAGAGTTTTGTGTGTTTCAATTTGGCCCTTATCAGGTGGAGGTGCATAAAGTAGAAAATGGGGCGATTTTGCTCGTTCTCAGTGAGGGTGAACTGCCGAGCGAATATTCTAAGGCGGTGAGTGAGCTGATGCAGTTTATTAAGGCTGACTACCCGGCCCTCGTTGACAGCATCCAGGTGATCAGAGCTGAGGCCATAGCCCCCGTTTCTGTACCCTCGGCCCAGCCGCAAACCGCTCGTCTAGACGATGTCGTAGCCGCCATGAATAGCCTAAATCTGGTGACCAGCCGATATTTAGGACCTCAATTAGTGGCAAACCATTGGCGTACGCTCCAAGATGTACCCTGGCTAAGTAAATTTTGTATCGACACTGATGGCACCGTCAGCGTCATTGACATCGATCAGCAGCTGTCTGCAGAGCAGTTGGCCGAGATTCGCCTATGGACCCAGCGGTTTCATCAGCGATGCACCCGCATCATTCGGGACTACGACACATTAGTGGAGCAAACACTGCCCACCCACCATCGACAGCTGCTTTTTGGGCAGTAGATCACAGCCTTTATTTCCCGAGCCATTTAGAAGACATGTAGATAGCTATCTTTATATCTATGGTGAAAACAGTTCGTCTTGAACCCATTGCCCAGGAGAGCATCGTTGAAACCAATGGCAACCTGCTATCGGTTTTGTTGCATCAGGAGCTGACTGTCTTAAAAGAATGCGGCGGCCGGGGCATGTGTGCCACCTGTCACATCTATGTGAATGATGGCATGGGGGCACTTACGCCCATTAGTCGACGAGAACAACGCACCCTGGCAATCATCACCTCCTGCCAGGGAAATTCCCGACTAGCCTGTCAAGCCAGAGTAATGGGAAATGGCGTTGTGGTGGAGCTACCACCGGGCATGTATGTAAACTCCATAAAAGACATTGAGTCACTGATTGGTCGACGGGCGGAGCAAGATTTACTGCACCCTCTGACGGGCAAGGTTCTGGTAGAACAAGGCAAACTGATCACCCGTTCGATGATGCGCCAGATTGACGACAGCAAAGATCTCAGTCTGAACGATTACTTTAAACACAGCCGCTAGGGAAAATGCCTAGCATCGTCAGGCCAGCGGACCACACTGTAACGATATATTTACACTTAGAGTCTTTAAAGACGTTGATACAAACACAATCTAATGTTTTTATTAAAAGTATCAAAAGATTTAGTATTCTATCGAGCGTTTTGATGGAACACCAACCTCTAATATGTGGTGAACTAACGCTTGATTTACACTGCTTACGTTTTCGATCTTGATGGCCGCTGATAAGTCTAGTAACTTGAATACCCGCCAACAGCAGGTGATGCGTGCCACGGTACGCCACTATGTATCGACAGCAGAGCCCGTTGGCTCTCGGGCCCTATTAGAAGCCTTTGACCTGAATGTCAGTGCAGCCACCATTCGTAACGTGATGGGGGCCCTGGAACGCTCAGGTTTTTTATATCAGCCCCATACGTCAGCCGGACGGGTTCCCTCTGACTCGGGCTATCGGCTTTATGTGGACGAATTGATCAAACCGTCTAAACCGACGGCTCAACGCATTGATCAGCTATTGACTCAACACTTGGACTGCCAAGGATGGAGTATTGAAGCATTGCTCCAGGAGGCGGCGCAAATTTTAGCTCACCTGAGCGGCTATGTGGCATTGGTCACCATGCCTCGCTTGGAAAATCAGGTGGTCAAACACCTACAGTTGGTAAAAATCGCACCTGATCAGGTGCTTTTGGTGGTGGTGCTAGATAGCTATGGCACTGAGTCCATGCTGGTACGACTGCCCAGGGGAACCACAGGTGTGGGCACCACCCAGGATGAGGGGGCGATGGAGCGCGAGCTGCAAATCTTATCTAACTTCTTGACGGCCCAGCTGTGTGGGAGACCTCTGTCTGAAATTTCTAGCCTGGACTGGGATGAGGTGGACACCGCAGAACACCATGTGTTGTCCCTATGCCAGGCAATTAATGATTTGGCTCACCGGAGGCGTCAGCCCCACACCCACATCCTGGTCACCGGGGTGGCAGACGTCTTAAACCAGCCAGAATTTGCAGAGCACAGCCAGTTACGCAATCTGGTGGCACTGCTAGCCGATGGCCGAGAGCAGCTGTGGCCTCTGATGTGCTCAGATGATAACCACCCCCTCAAAATTTGGATTGGTGAGGAAAACCCCTTGGAACCAATGCAGGGCTGTGCCCTAATTTCGGCCACCTACAACCGTGATTCCACCCCCTTGGGTAGTGTGGGGGTGATGGGACCGACTCGGATGCTCTATGAAAATACGATCGCCGCGGTGGAAGCGACGTCTAGCTATCTATCGGAAATTATGTCGGGCTTTGATGTCAGCCAGTAGGCGGCAATAATACCGCTGATAAAGCCAAACAGGTGGCTTTCCCAGGAAATGCCAGGCTGGGTGGGAAATACGCCCCAAAACATAGCCCCGTAGGTGGCTAGAACGAATAGGGCAATTGCGATCGCACCCATGGTCCGCTCATAGTACCCCCGACCCAACAGAAACCCCAAATAGCCAAATACAAGACCACTGGCACCAATATGGACTGAGCCCCCCCTGGCCAACAGCCACGTCCCGGCGCCGCCCACCAGGGTAATCATGATGGTGGCCATCACCCAGGTACCAATGGAGCGCATCATCACCCACCAGCTCAGGGTCAGCAGCGGCACCGTATTAGCCAGCAAATGCCTGAATCCACCGTGGAGAAACGGCGCTAAGGGAATTCCCCACAAACCACCCAGAGAACGAGGCCGAATACCGTATCGGTCGAGACCACCGCCAAAGACTAAAAAATCTATAATTTCAATAGACCATAGGACAATCAAAACGGTACCCAACAGCTGCAATCGAGCGATAGTCGCAGATTTTAGCTCAGATAGAAGAGGACGATCGTAAGACATAGATCAAGATGGCATCAACTCAAGAAGTGGGCAGCCTATAAAGCAAGGGCTTTGTAGCAACCACTAGCTCTAGGTTAAGCCAACTGGTCTAAAGTTGCCTTTGTGGAGCCTTCAAGTTTGTTGGGATATCGGCCCCCCTGCGTCACCACCTGTCTATCTCACGTTTGACTCCCCTCACTCCATTGATATAAAAAACGTGATCATTCCAGAACTGCTTGCGGTGCTTTCGATTTCGGCAGCCACCGGTCTCCGGCTAGCGCTACCTCTACTGCTCATTGGCTTGTTCTCAGGTGAGCGGCTGTGGGCAGCGGTACCCATTTTGGCGAATATTCCCCAGATTTTAGTCGTTATAGTCTTAGTAATTTGGTCACTATTGGAGCTGACAATTTCTAAAGATCGCGTGAGTCGTCGCTTTTTACAAAGCGCGGAGCTGTTTATCAGTCCGTTTGTGGGGACCATCGCTGGGGTTGCGATCGCACGCTTAGCCGATATCTCCGACAGCTGGCTGCTAGTCCTACTAGCCATAACCGGTGGCTCCCTGGCCCTCGTAATCCAAATGGTGCAAGTCGGTTGGCTCTATCGCTTTAACAGTCCCCCCATGTGGGTGATGTTTTTAGAAGACGCCCTCTGCATTTGCCTGGTGTTCTTTGCGTTTGATGCCCCCGAGCAAGGTGGACTCATTGCCCTGTTTCTACTGTGGCTTGCCATTCGTAGCTCAGTGATCTGGCAACAGTGGCAGAAAAAACGCTAAAGCCGTGGGTTGCAACATCACTTAACCCACGGCTTTAACTCGATATTTAATTCAAGGCGTTGCTAAAACTCGATATAACGTTATCTGAAAAACCCTGATTTACACTATCAGAACCCGATCGGTGCATCCCCTAAATCAGTCACAGATAATTTAATTACATCATGTGTAATTACATCAGACCGGCAATGTGCAAAGGACCATGACCGCTAACCATCTCTAGGATCAGCGCCAGAAAGCCCACCATAGCCAGACGACCGTTCCACACCTCAGCAAACGGCGTCAGCCCCCAAGCAGACTTGTCTTGGGGATAGATGCGTACCTGCTTTTGCAGTTGGGCCGCATCAGAGAATAGCTTGCGAGGGGACTCTAGCGCCTTCACCACCATATTCCCCATGTCTTCAATAAAGACAGGGTAGGTATTCAGGGCCGGTACTCGGTGAAAGCCTTTTATACCGGATTCTTCGGCCAGCTCTCGGTACTCAATATCGATTTCCTGGAGCGTTTCAATGTGCTCAGACACAAAGCTAATGGGCACGACGACAAGGTCATCAATCCCCTTTTTCGCCAGTTGCTCATTTGCGTCTTCAGTGTAGGGCTGCAGCCATTCCACCGGTCCCACTCGACTTTGGTAAGCCAGGGTAAAGTCGTTGGGGCGATCACCCGCCTTCATGATCAAGTCAACGCAGTGTTCCATCTCCTTCTGGTAAGGATCACCGGCTTCTTCAACATAGCTAACCGGAACCCCATGGGCACTGAAAAAGATGTGGCCACCATCAGGGTTTGGCAATTTATCCAGGGTTTGGACAATCAGATCCGCCATGGAACGCACATAGCCAGGGCTGTTGTACCAAGAGGGAATTAGTGTGTAATTAATCTTCTGCAGGGCCGGATCGTCTTGCCAGAGCTTATCTAACAGACGAAAGCTCGAACCGCTGGTACTAATGGAAAATTGGGGATACAGGGGCAAAATAACCAGGTCTTCAATGCCATCCTGCTTGATTTGAGCTACGGCCTCCTCAGTAAAGGGATACCAATAGCGCATACCGATGTAGATTTTTACATCGCGCCCCAGATTTTTCAGATAATCTTTGAGGGCCCCCCCCTGCTCCTCAGTAATCCGTCGAAGCGGTGAACCACCCCCGATCTCCTTATAATTCTCTTGGGACTTACTGGCACGACTAGTAGAGATTATCCAAGCCAGAGGTTTTTGCAGCCACGGAAAAGGGAGTCGAATAATCTCTGGGTCAGCAAACAGGTTGAACAGAAAAGGACGAACGTCCTCCAGCTGCTCAGGACCTCCAAGATTAAGCAATAGGACTCCAGTACGACCCATGACGGCGCTCTTACCTTTTAAACGAAGTTTTAATGATCTTGACTTATCGTAACAACTAACCCCTCCCATAGGCATATTAGATTTGTAGAAATTGAGAATTTTTTTCATTTAGCATGGCTGAGTCCCCTACGGCACATCCCTTAGATAAGCCCCTAACCCAGATCAATCAGCGTCTGCAAGCAGCCCAGTTGGGGCTCAAGATCGAACGGCGCGGCGATCGGCTTAACCTACGGGGCACTCTACCACCAAGACCTGGCAGTCCTAAGCTGCGCCCCTACCAGCAACGGGTACCGCTAAAGCTACCAGCCACCAAAGCCGGTCTGAAGCAATGTGAACAGACCGCCAAAATTATTGCAGGTCAGCTATTGCAAGGTATTTTCGATTGGCGTGACTATCTGGGTCCTGTGGCAGGTCTGCGTCTGGCAGGGGCCGATCTATCTGCTCGAATTGAAGCCTTTGAGCTTCATTTCTTTGAAACACGTCGGTCTGAATCCTCCAGCGCATCGCTACAACCCACGTGGGAAAAGGCCTACGTTCCTTACTTACGCAAGCTACACACCACGGCAGAACGTCACCCTAACCTGAGCCTGCCCGAGGCTATTTATGCCACGGTGCAAAGCACCAAGGCCAATACCCGCAGCCGTCAAATCTGCTGCACCGCCCTGGCTGCCCTAGCTGAGTTTCTCAATCTAGACTTACCTACGGATCTAAAATCCTTTTGGGGTAACTATGGCAACAGCCAGACCCAAATACGGGAGTTGCCCTCTGATGAGCAGATTGTCGAAGTCTATGACAGTCTTAAAAACCCTCGCTGGAAATATGTCTACGGCATGATGGCCACCTATGGCTTGCGCAACCATGAGGTGTTTTATTGCGACACTCCTCACGGGCAGCTTCACCAACGCACTAGCCACACCCCACAGAAGGAAATCATTGTCCATGAAACCACCAAAACCGGTCGCCACGAAGTGTGGCCCTTCTATCCTGAGTGGTGCGAGCGCTTAGAACTGGCCAATGGTGAACTCCCCAAGGTAAATACTGACCTAACCACCACTACACTCCAGCGCGTGGGGCAGCAGGTAACCACCCAATTTCGCCGCTACAAAATTCCGTTTTCCCCCTATGACCTGCGTCATGCCTGGGCCGTACGCACCATATTAATGGGCTTACCCGATGCTGTGGCCGCCAGAATGATGGGCCATTCAGTCCAGGTGCACAATCGGACCTACCATCGCTGGATGACCCACCGAGATCAACAGGCAGCCGTGCAGGCAGCATTGGCCAAAAATGACATCAGGGCTCCGATGTAGGGGTCGTAGGGGCATTGCATGCAACGCCCCTACGACCCCATAAATATAGATTGATAGATAAATGGGAATTACATCACCATGCCACCATCGACATTCATCACCTGTCCAGTAATGTAAGCCGCTGCCGGGTCCGCGGCCAAAAACCGAATTAACCCTGCCACTTCACTCACCTGACCGTAGCGCCCTAAGGGAATATATTTCAAAATTTCCTCAGTGTTAGGCAGCTCATTGGTCATATCAGTCTCAATAAATCCGGGAGCAACCGCATTCACCGTCACGCTGCGACCTGCCATTTCTTTGGCGACGGTCTTGGTAAAACCAATGACACCCGCTTTAGCCGCGCTGTAGTTGGCCTGACCAGGGTTACCCATCAGACCCGCTACAGATGAAATATTAATAATGCGCCCAGAGCGCTGTTTGAGCATGATCTTAGCCACGGCGCGGGTACAGAGAAATACGCCGGTGAGGTTCAAATCAATCACCGCCTGCCAGTCGGCGGGCTTCATACGTAGCAATAAGGTATCGCGGGTAATGCCCGCATTGTTAACGAGCACATCAATGCGGCCAAACTTATCCTTGGTAGCCTTCACCAGCGCATCCACCTGATCTTCTTGGGAAACATCGGCCTGGAGTGCAATGGCACTGCCACCGGCCTGGGTAATTTCGGCTACCACTTCATCTGCGGCCGCACTGGAGCGCGCATAGTTCACCACAACGCTGGCCCCTTCAGCAGCCAGGGCGAGAGCCGCTGCCTTACCGATGCCACGGGATGAGCCGGTAATAATGGCAACCTGATCTTGCATTGCTCCAGTCATGGTGAGGGGGAAATGGTTAACAGCTCGATCACTCTATTATTTTTGGGGGTTGGGGATCAATGAGGATGACTTGGAGTCCCATCAGACCGCCTTACAAATCCTCATCAGAATGCCAAGAATTTGTTAAATACCCGCCATTCTGATGGGGCTCGCTTAGCATAAAGGCTCAACCCATCCTGGACTTTAAGACAATGGCTGTTAAACAACAATTTTCTAGCTTTGAAGATATGCTAGCGGGGGCTGACAAGCCTATTTTGGTGGATTTTTACGCCACCTGGTGTGGTCCGTGTCAGCTGATGGCAAATGTGCTGGAGCAGGTAAAGGCAAAACAGCAGGATCAGCTACAAATCGTGAAAATTGATACAGATAAGTACCCTGCCTTAGCCTCCCAGTATGAAATCCATGCGCTACCAACAATGGTGCTATTTAAAGGTGGCCAGCCCGTTGACCGGATTGAAGGGGCGCTGTCCGCTGATAAATTAATCGCACGGTTAGAGCCAAACCTATAGCTATTGTTGCTAATCCCCGGTATGACTTGAGCTGTCAGGTATTGACCCAGCAGCCCCCATCGGCAACGGTTATGATGGAATGCCTCCAGAACTGACTGGGGAAGTTGTGACGACCCATCAAACTAGTATGGAAACAGCCTGTGCCATTGCCCTAGGGAGTAACCTAGGGGATTCAGAGCAAACGATTGAAACCGCATTGGCACGGCTTGAACGTATTGAGGGTATGCGCCTGGGGGTACAAGCTGACCAGCCGGTAAGGGCGCGATCGCAACTCTACAAAACCGCCCCCGTCGGCCCGCCCCAGCCCGACTACATTAATGCCTGCGCAATTTTCCACACCACTCTCAGCCCCGAGCAGGTGCTACAAGCATTACTAGCAACCGAAGCTAGCTTTGGTCGGCTCCGGCGTGAACGCTGGGGCCCCCGAACATTAGACCTGGATTTACTGTTTTACGGCGATCGAGTGATGGACACATCCAGTCTGACCCTGCCCCATCCCAGGATGCATGAGCGGGCGTTTGTGCTGGTGCCACTCGCAGAGATTGCGCCAGACTGGCGACATCCAGTCAATCAACAAACGGTTAAAGAGCTGCTGAACCAGGTGAATACATCTGGGGTGTACCCGTTGGTGGCATAGCTGCACCATCGTCTTCTGTCGTGCCGAGACCCGCCAGGCTTGCCCATGGGACTACGCAACCAGCACATAAATTAACTGAGGAAGCGGACACCACCGCTGATCTGTGGTGTAACCTAATTCCGGCATCCCTCCCATAC
>CALBPH010000694.1 GCA_937899365.1 uncultured Leptolyngbya sp. | reverse complement strand
AGCTTGGATAAATCGACGATTAACAAGGACCGACATCGATAGCGCCATTGATGACGCAAACCCCGTAGGGGCGTTCCATGGAACGCCCCTACGGGGTTTCGGGGTTTGCCTACGTTTTTTTAATTCCTAGGCCAAAATCTCCACCGTATCCCCTACATTCAATGTCCCTTCGCTTTGGGCTATTAAATTTTGACCAAACCAGATAGCATGCTCCCAACGACGGTAGGTGGCCAACGTCTTTAAAGGCTCTTTTCCCTGTTCACCCGTGGTTTGCTCCACACCTGGAACGGAACAACGGGAGCAAGCTTTGGCCACATCAAAGACAATGTTGCCAATTTTAATTTGCCGCCAAGTATCCTCTGCAAAGGCATCACAGCCCTTAATGACCAAATTAGGGCGAAATCGATTCATGGGCACTGGCTGCTCTAAACGCCCGTTGAGGTCCGCCAGGGACGCTTCCGAAATTAGTAGAAACGGATAGGCATCGGAAAAGCTATTGGGTGCCTCAAAGCGACCATGATCCACCGTGCGATGGGTCATCTCTGGCATATACACCAGCTGACAATCAACACCGAGAAAATCACTCAGCCACTGAGCCGCATCATGCCCCATGGGTCGAGCTAGGCAGCTATCGCCCCAAATGTCCACGATAATTTCATCCGTATCAGGCGCTAACAGCGGCAGCGCGAGAGCACTATCAGCGCCCAGAATGTTTAGGTGCAACGTATCGTCCACTGCGACCCGAATCAGGGCCATCTTGGGAAATTTGCGCTGGGTAAGAAACGTACCGTTGCGATCGCACACCATCCATCGCCGATCGTGCAGGAGCCCACGGTCCGTCACTTGAGCCTGATTTAAAGAAATGCCCGCTGCCGATTTAATTGGGTAGGTGGTCAAACCACTCAGGGTAATCAAAGCCATCGGAATTCTCCTAAGGACGGTTATCCTGCCAAAATACACCTGGTTTAACCGTCGTAAAATTATCTATAACATTAGGGTAGGCCCGTAAAACAGACGTCACCGCTCTGGACTGTGGGCATTGCCTACCCTAGCCACCCATCACAGCAGCCATGGATAAGCTCTATGCAATGGAAGACGCCCAGCGGATTTTACAGCTTGCGATCGCACAGGAAACCGAATCGGGTGAACTCTCTCACCAGCAGCTGCTAGAAATTGCCGAGGAACTCAACATTAGCCCCGCCACCCTACAAACGGCTGAGCAAGAGTGGCGCATCATGAAAGGGCAGGCGGAAGACCATCGTCTTTTTCAACATCAGCGCAGACAGCGGATCAAAAGTCAGCTGATGCGATACAGCATTGTCATTAGCTTTTTAATCCTCATAGATTTTGTCACCGTTGGTGGCACCGTTCTAGGACACCTCGGCTTTTCGCTCTATGTTGCCTTGTTCTGGGGTCTGGGCCTCTCCCTCAAAGCCTGGCGAACACTCCAAACATCAGGAGAGCGCTATGAACGCGACCTCAACAAATGGCGACGCAAGCGCAGCGTCCAGAAAACCCTCGACGGTGTCGTCAATCGCTTTTTAGGCTCCACTTAACTCACAGTGCGTTTTAAGTTGACGTAAAGTCTTAAAAAAGTTTTTTGGGCTGATATTGCCCGCCATAAATTGTTACAAGGCTTACAACCAAAGCCTATCAATGAAAGTTGCAACTTAAAGATGGGTCTAACCGAAACCATGGGCACCAACGGTCAGGCTAATTTTTATAAATTTTCCTTGTAGATGCCAAAATCAGTTGCACTTCTTGGCCAATCCTGCAATGATACGAAACACAAGGTTGGTTGTGTGTTTCCTTGATTTTCACTAAATAGCTGCGGGTATGATTGCTTTAGATCTTTCATACCCGCAGCTATTCAGTTTTAGAGTGGCCATGCGCTATTGCCCATGGACAAATTTTCAGCCCATCCCTCCACCAATCAGCCACCACGCCGATTTATTCAGGTTTGCCAATATCGCAGCTGCCAACGGTTTGATTCAGAAGCTGTATTAAAAGCATTCAAGCAGCACGCCAGCCCTGAACTTATGGTCGCAGCTAGCTCCTGTCTAGGTCAGTGCGGCTCAGGGCCTACCGTAAGAGTCGTCCCGGACAATGTCTGGTACTGCCGGGTCCGCCCCAAAGACGCTGATGAAATCTGTGAACAGCACATCAACCAGGGCAAACCCATTAAGCGATTGCTACATCCTCGGTTTCATCCAGATTACAACCGGCTAATGCAGCGTTTAGAGTCCCAGACAGAAGAGGTGTAGATCTCGGGAGTTACTGACCATCGGGATGATTTTATTTGCAAGATGCTGTCAAAAGATACTGTCAAATAGAATATCTAACCGATCGGTTCATCCTCTAAATCAGCAACGGTAACCCCAAGATTCATCGCGCACTATCTTGCAGACCTGGCATATCTCTTTCATCAAATATCCATTCCCCAGTGGAGAACCGGAGTATACTAAGGGGGTTGCAGCTACACCGCCCTGTGGAACTCTCCTGCAAAAGTGAATACGCCCTACTGGCCCTGTTAGAACTCAGCCTTAACTACGACAAGGATGAGCCTTTACAAATTCGCCAGATCGCAGCCCAGCAAAATATACCCGATCGCTATCTAGAGCAGCTGTTAGCCACCCTACGCCGAGGCGGCTTTGTCAAAAGCCAGCGCGGCGCAAAGGGGGGATATTTGCTGGCCCAAGCACCGTGGAATGTCATATTGCTCGACGTTGTGAATTGTATCGAAGGTCTAGAAAATAAGGACAATGCAAGCGATGCTGTATTGACGACGGAGCGGCAGGTTGTTCGGGGTTTGTGGCAAGAGGTGCAAGAAGCAGCTAGAAACATTTTGTCTGCCCATACCCTGCAAGATTTAGTGGAACAGCGTAATGCTAAGCACCAAGTCGATTTGATGTATTACATTTAGCGCATCGGGAAATGGCTAGCCATGCGGATCGCCCAAAATATTACTGAACTAGTGGGTCGTACACCGCTAGTCAAGCTGAATCGCATTCCTCAAAGTGAGGGGTGTGTGGCCCAAATAGTCCTCAAATTAGAGGGCATGAATCCTTCTGCCTCAGTCAAGGACAGGATTGGCGTCAACATGATTGCCACAGCAGAAGCCGCTGGCAAAATTCATCCTGGGAAAACCACATTGGTGGAGCCCACCTCTGGCAATACGGGTATTGCTTTGGCAATGATATCTGCCGCTAAGGGTTATCGACTAATTTTGACCATGCCAGAAACCATGAGCGCCGAACGTCGTGCCATGCTGCGGGCCTACGGTGCTGAATTGGAGCTGACACCTGGCAATGAAGGCATGGCGGGCTGTATTCAGCGGGCTCAGCAGATTGTTGAATCAACCCCCGATGCCTACATGCTGCAGCAGTTTCACAACCCTGCCAACCCAGATATGCATCGTCGCACCACGGCATCAGAAATCTGGCAGGACACGGACGGTCAGGTGGATTTTTTGGTGGCAGGTGTGGGCACGGGCGGTACTATTACGGGCGTGAGTGAAGTACTTAAACGTCACAAGAGCGAATTTAAAACCATTGCTGTCGAACCCTCCAACAGTCAAGTGCTCATCGGAGGTAAACCGGGTCCCCACAAAATCCAAGGCATTGGTGCGGGCTTTGTCCCCGACGTCCTCAACGTCAAACTGATCGATGAAGTCATCGCTGTCAGTGACGATGAGGCTATTTCTTTTGGTCGTCGCCTCGCCAAAGAAGAAGGTATTTTGTCCGGCATTTCCAGTGGTGCGGCTCTATGTGCCGCCATTGAGGTAGGTCGTCGACTTGAAAATAAAGACAAATTAATTGTGGTGATTCAGCCGAGCTTTGGTGAGCGTTATCTGAGTACCCCCCTATTTCAAGATCCGGCACTCACCTCTCCCCTAGCCCAAACCCGCTAAGCCTACTAGAACCGCCACCTCTACCCATTCCACCACTGCTCCATAGGTGTCTCCCGTGTGGCCCGTTAGCTTGCGGTTCAGCCAGGCTGCCACCCACCATGAGCCCCCCAGCCCCATGGCAGCTGCCGTCATCCCATAGATCCAGGGAATTAACCCTAACGCACTTGCCAGCATAGTCAAACCGAGCAGAACCAGAGCCCAGGGTAAGGTCTGCCACCGCGATGGCAGGGCCAGTTTATGAAATGCGCCTTTACCGTCTGGCTTGAGATAGGCATAGCTGCCAATGGCCCATTGTTGTCCCCATCGCCCCCAGGCTGCTGCAAATAGGAGGGCAAACCAGCGATGTTGAGCGATGGCGACAAGGGCCGTAATTTTGAGCAGGAGAATTGCGATCGCAACCATCACCCCAAATGCCCCAGCACAACTGTCAGCCATCACTGTCAATCGCCGCTGCGGGTCCTGGACAGCTAAGCCATCGGCCGTATCCATAGCCCCATCTAAGTGCAGTCCGCCCGTCAGCCACACACCCGCAAAAATAACTAACGCACTGCGCAGCGCCAGGGGCCATCCCATTACCCCCAACAGAACATCTATCCCTGCCAGCAGTCCCCCCAGCCCCAGCCCCACACCAGGCACCACTAGGGCAATCTTATCGAACGCCACCGGCCAGCCCTTTGGCAACGGCAAACAGGAATAAAACAACACAGCTCCATTTAACAACGCCCATTGCCGACGCACAGCATGATAGATAGGCCTAATTTTCAGCCCCATAAAATACCTGAAAAAGCTGATTGTCGTTGAGATTGAGCAGCTATGTCTGCTCCACGACAGCCCATGGACACTTTATACATAATTTTAATGATCGGTATTCTGGCCGAAGGCAGCACGAGATTTTGCTGAAATAATTATGAAGACAAGCAGCTAAGGCTCAACAAAAAGATTATTTTGGCCTTTGGCGTTCCAAATAATCAGATTTCATTTATCTTGAGTATAGATTGTTCAAGCCTCGGTGTTTTACGGGCCCACTGCTGACTTTAAGCGCCCATCTACCGACCCTGTTATGAGTTATAAACCTTCAACAACTCCTCTTCCAGCCCCCTGCCTTGTCGATACGGGCACCGTAATCAACAAGAAAGACATGATACGTATCCTTCATCATTTGGGACGTGTCCGGTATATTCACTATCAAGAAGAACAAGTCCTCAAGGAGGCCGAAGGGTACGTGGTTGAGGTATTTAGCGACCCTCAGCAGGCAACTATCGTAGCCAACAGCAGCCTTTACCTCAATGTAACTAGCTTTGATTACATGGAAATGGGGCAGTTAGACCAAAACCAACCCTGGTTTGATCTAATTCAAGACAATCGCCGTTTGCGCATCTTGCCCCTATCCAATCCCCTCACAGAGCGGAACACCTGCAGCATCAATGACGCCACCCTAGAGGCTATGCTGGTGGAAACTCTCACCGCTAGATGGGATGCCTGTTTAGATGATGAAAGTAATCAATTTCCTAGCTAGCCAGCTTGTGTCTGTTGTCCCAAATCGAGTAGGGTTTCTTCACAACAGCATCTTGAGGACAGCGCTAACCGTTGGCAACTGAGCATTTCTCCTTTAAACATCAGGCATCCTGCTCCCACACCCAAGCCAGAGCGGGCACGTTTCATACACCCCACGGACCAGTGCACACGCCACGGTTTATGCCAGTGGGAACGCTAGCTAATGTTAAAACCGTAACACCAGCCCAACTCCACGATGCCGGAGCCCAGATGGTGCTGGCCAATACTTATCACTTACATCTACAGCCCGGCGAAGATTTAGTAGCCGAGGCTGGCGGACTCCACAAATTTATGGCCTGGCCCGGTCCAATGCTGACCGACTCAGGAGGATTCCAGGTATTTAGCCTCAGTAAAATTCGCACCATTGCTGAAGAAGGGGTCACCTTTCGGTCTCCCCGCGATGGGCGGATCATCCACATGACCCCAGAAGAATCAATTCGCATCCAAAATCAGCTGGGGGCCGATGTGATTATGGCCTTTGATGAGTGCCCACCCTACCCGGCTGAACGAGATGCGGTTGAGGCCGCCACCCAACGTACCTATCGCTGGCTCAAACGCTGTATCAATACTCACCAGCGCAGTGACCAGGCCTTATTTGGCATCGTGCAGGGGGGTGTCCACCTTGACC
>CALBPH010000693.1 GCA_937899365.1 uncultured Leptolyngbya sp. | reverse complement strand
CGATCTCTAAAGAAAAACCCATGGGTAGCAATGTGCAAAATTCGCGGCCCTTGCACATCTTTCAACACATTCTCTGTTGCCTGGGCGCCCGTCAGCACCGTTACCTTTGCCAGCTGCTGAGAAATTTCTTCGGCCTCCACTGCAGTTCCTGCCAATGGCCCAAAGGTGAGACTACTCAGATCCGCTGAGCGCTCCCCGCTGCCACGCGTTGAAGCCGATGCCACCGACTGCATTGCCGTGTCATAGTCCGGATTGGCTAGCAGCACCGGCTCTTGCTGTCTTGCCGTCGTCCCATCTAACCGCATCAGATCGCGCCCCGAGGTGAGATAGGTGATCTGATACTCTTCTAACAGGTAGCGACCGTCCTCGTTTACTAGCGCCGCAAAGGGAATCAGATTTAGCTGACCGTCGGGGGCCAATAGTAAATGATCTACCCCCGTTAGTTCCGATGCTAGCGGGGCAAACAGCTCACTATGCAACTGTCGGGCTATGGGTTTTAGGCGCTGGCTTCGGACTTGCAACAGCTGTCTATAGTCGGCCAGCGTAACATCGATGGCGGCGGCATCCCCTATATCTTTCCAGGCAATCTCTCCCGATGGTTTGAGGATATAGGCCGCATAGCGCAAATCACCAAAGATCTCGTCCCCTTGGTCGTTAAAAGTACTGGGGGTATAGGCAACAAACTCCACCAGGGCTGCATCATTGGGAATCTGTTGTTGAACATTGGCCAGTGAAATCTCTTGGGAGGCGCTACGAAATCGGCTACTACGATTGCCCAGGGTGTTTTCTAACTGTCTGGATTGGGCTTCTAGGGTGTTGACTTTTGTCTGGTATTCGTCTGGGGATAGGGTGCCGACACCACTGACTACGAGGGTGGCAAGTTGCGATCGCACCTGCCCACACTCATCCAACAGGGCCTGGTCCGCAGGCTCTAACCCCTGACGTAGTGCCTGGAGGCCAGCGGTTACCGCCTCCAACACCCGTCCCTTTCGTTGCAAAATTGCCTGAAACGCAATGTTCTCAATCCCAGGAGTAGCCGTTGCTGGATTGAGGTGAAACGACACATAGCTATCTAACCGGGGTAGGGTATTAAAAAATGACGCCTTAGCAGCTTCAGACCCCGTAGATAGCACCAAATTGAGATTATAGTTTTCCACATCCAGAGACTGTTTTAGATAGGGAATAGCCCGCTGGGGCTGCCCCTGGCTGTAGTACAGCCTGGCTAAGTTATCGAGCACCAGCGTCAGCCTGGGATGTTTGTCCCCCAGGGTGGTTTGCATAATCTCTAATGCCTCTAGAAAAAATGCCTCAGCCTGATCATACTGCTTACGTTTTCCACTGACTAATCCCAGGTTATTCAAGCTAAGGGCCGTTTCTGGGTGCCCATCAGGAAACACCTTACGCTGCACAGTTAACGCCCGTTCTAAATAGGTTGTTGCCTCCGGCAGCTCCCCACGAATACGATAGGCTTCACCCAGGTTGTTGAGCATTAACCCCACATGGGGATGTTCATCGCCAAAGTTGGTTTCAAAGCTAGTCAACGCCGCCGACTGCCACTCAATGGCCCGATCGTAGTCACCAACACCGTAGGCCAACAGGGCCATGTTGTTCAGGGTAGTGGCCAGATCAGGATGAAGGGGCTGAAGTGCCTGACTCTGAATTGTTAGCGCTCGCTCATAGAGAGGCAACGCTGCCGCATAGTTGCCCTGGTTGCGATACAGCTCAGCCCAGTTGTTAAAGACTAACCCCAAACTGGGATGCTCTGGACCCAGGGTATTTTCTAGAATAGCGGCGGCCTGCTCCAGTCGGGGTGCCGCCTCGCGATAGCGCCCCTGGGCGCTGTAAACCAAACCCAGGTTGTTGAGGGTAAGGGCATATTCAGGATGATTCTCCCCAAGGATTTTTGCTTGCAAATTTAAGGCCTTCTCACCCGTCGTTTCGGCATCTTCAAATCGCCCTGCCAGCCGATACAAGTCTCCCAATCGATTTAAAAGACCGGCCATGGGTACTGACTCCAAGCCAAAAATCTGTTGTGAAAGCGCTAAAGCGTCTTTAAAGTAACGCTCTGCTTCGCCATAGTCGCCCTGTAGCTGATACAAGGCCCCAAAACTACTCCAGGTACTGAGCACGGCCGGATGCTGTTCCCCGTAGGCATTTACCTGAATGGCTAACGCCCGCTTATACAGCGCTTCCACCTCGTCATAGCGCCCTTGTATCTGGTATACACTACCCAGGTTTAACAACGCCAGCGCCAGGTTTGGATGGGTCTCTCCAAACGCACCTCGGTAAATTTCAATTGTTCGCAGAAACAACTCTTCTGCAACCGCATAGTTTCCCCGTTGTTGTTCGGCCAGCCCTAAATTACTACTGGCCAGCCCCACATCCGGCGCATCGGCACCGCTAACTTGAATGGTCTGCTCAATGGATTGCTGGTAGTAGTCTATAGCCTGAACATAGCGCCCCTGCTGGCGATATAGCTCGCCTAAGTTGTTGTAGGCTCGGGCCAACAACCCAGAGCCCCCCGCTTTTTCTTGAATCGCAATTGCCTGCTGCAACAGGGGTTCCGCTTCGCCATAGCGAACCAGCTGCATATAAATTAAACCCAGGTTGTTAAGCGGTGTGGCAAGTTCTGGATGATCCGCTGGCAAGCTGATGGCGTAGAGTTCTAGCGCCTGCAAATACATCGGCTCTGCCAGTGCAAAATTACCCAGAGCCCGATTGACCTCTGCCACATTGTTGAGGGCCACGGCCAGCAGCGGGTTGTCGTTGGTTAAGGTCTGTTGTCGAAGGGCTAGCAACTGCTCAAAGATTACCAACGCCTCCTGGAAGCGACCCTGTTCGTAAAGGGCAAGCCCCTCAGCATTTAATTCGGGTCCTCCGGGGGCATCATCCATACCATCGGGGGCCTGGGCCAGTTGTTGGCTAGCTGACACCATCGCTGTCTCTACTGGTATCAAAGCCTGCGTCGATGGGGCAGCTGTCGCTTTGGCACCGGGCCACAGGGGGACTACCACTAGCGCGGCCCAAACCCAACCCGAAGCCCGAAAGATAGTGTTGACCATGACGACAAAAACCACAGCAGGAATTACACCGTTGCTAATTTAAAGGATGAACCCATCGTCTAGACGGGCCATGGGCCAGCATCTTGCAGATAAAAGCATCCTTTAAACCAGCAACGCCGGAACTAACCGTATTGTGCCGGACCTGGCATCACTTCGGTTAGTTCCGGCTGTAAATCTTTAAGCGTTGCCAATCCTCGCTGGGAATGACCGCCGCACGGTAGTGGGTTAGAAAAATGGGTCAGAAATTAGTCAGCTGTTTCAACAACCTGCTGTAGCTGAGAACGGAGCGCACTGGCCGCATTGTTGTGGCCCACCCGTTCATAGAGCTGAGCGGCTGTTTCCCAGTCAGTGACAATCGCCTGCTGCACCGTAGATATCCCGTCGACCTGCTCCCCGAGGGCAACATAGGCACGGCCCCGTTGGGCATAGAAGTCGGCAATATCAGGATTGAGGCTAATGGCGCGGGTGTAGGTTGCAATCGCGCCCTCATAGTCCTGTTCCGCCTGGCGTGCCTGGGCTTCTAACAATAAACGCTGGGACACGGTCGCCGTCTCCACCGTCATCCGATAGCGCACCGTCGACGGCGCGGCTAAAACATCCTCAGCGACAGTTACCTCCTCAGCCGCTTCTAAATTATTAGTCCCCAACGCGAACAGGGGCTCAGCGTCATAATCAAACAGGGGCTCAATTTCATAGGTCACCGGTACGCCACCCTGCTCACCAGCGTGTGCATCGGGCAGGGTCAACACTATGAGATGGCTAATTTTTGATTTCTGTGTCGGGTCCACTACGCGGTAGCTAGCCTGATTATCCACTACTAACGGCGTGCGCTTGCCAGCAGCATAGACCACCACACGACTCACAATGGCAGGATTATTGTTGGCCAACTTGAGTTTAATCGCCACCGTCTGTCCCGCTTCAGCCGTCAGCCGATGTCGCATGGGCCGATAGGCATCAGCCGTCACCAGCTTTGTTTCTGTCGCACCGGCCTGTAGCAGTACTTCAGCTGACACGGGCATGGCCAATCCTAACAGTACACCCATTACACCTAGACTACCGACTATAGACCGCATAAGGCCTCCTTTAAGGAATATCGAACGTTGCTCTAAGGGATACTCCACGAAGCAACGCCAGAGTTCCAGAACAATCTGGATACCTATTGAGAACTATATAGAAACTTTATGTCCTTAGTCGTGAATGGTGAACATTCAGCCGCATTCACCATTCTGTTAACTGTGACTCATTCTTACAAACCGTTGCGAATAGTTGAGCAATCGAAGCGGCGCCCGGACGTCTCCCATACTCTGAGGATTGGGCCATGCCCTAACTCAAGCTAGATTTTTTTTCTTGGAGCGCTTTTTATGAAACTGGCCTATTGGATGTATGCAGGACCTGCCCACATTGGCACCTTGCGCATTGCCAGCTCATTTAAGAATGTTCACGCCATCATGCACGCCCCATTGGGGGATGACTACTTTAATGTCATGCGCTCCATGCTGTCCCGTGAGCGAGATTTTACCCCCGTAACCACCAGCGTCGTTGACCGCCATGTGTTGGCCCGTGGTTCCCAAGAAAAAGTGGTGGACAACATTACCCGCAAAGACAAGGAAGAGCAGCCTGATCTGATTGTTCTTACCCCTACCTGCTCCTCCAGCATTCTGCAAGAGGATCTGGCTAACTTTGTTGAACGGGCTCAGCTAGATGCCCAGGGCGATGTCATGCTGGCGGATGTCAACCACTACCGGGCCAATGAGCTCCAGGCGGCTGACCGCACGTTACAACAAATTGTTGAATTTTATCTTAAGAAAGCGGCCAAGCAGGGAACCCTGCCCCAGGGAAGAACAGAAAAGCCCTCGGTCAACATCATCGGCATCACCACCCTGGGTTTCCACAACAACCACGACATCACCGAGCTCACGCGGCTGATGGCGGACCTGGGGATTGAAGTCAACGCCGTGATCCCCGAAGGGGCTTCGGTCGATGAACTGAAGAACCTGCCCAAAGCCTGGTTTAACCTGATCCCCTATCGGGAAATTGGTTCGCTAACGGCCGAATATCTACAGCGGGAGTTTGAGATGCCCTATGTGGATATCACGCCCATGGGGGTGGTGGAAACGGCCCGCTGTATTCGCGCCATTCAAACGCTTCTAAATGAGCGCGGTGTAGCTGCCAACTACGACCGGTTTATTGATGAGCAAACTCGGTTTGCTTCCCAGGCGGCCTGGTTCTCTCGCTCTATTGACTGCCAGAACCTAACGGGCAAGCGCTGCGTTGTCTTTGGGGACAATACCCACGCTGCCGCTCTCACCAAGGTGCTCTCACGGGAAATGGGTCTGAAGGTGGTGTTAGCGGGTACTTACTGCAAGTATGACGAAGCCTGGTTCCGTCAGGAGGTGGAAGGCTACTGCGATGAGGTCCTGATTAGTGAGGATAACGGTGCGATCGCAGATAAAATCGCCGAGTTAGAACCCGCCGCCATCTTTGGTACCCAAATGGAACGGCACGTGGGTAAGCGTCTCAACATCCCCTGTGGTGTGATCGCCGCCCCCATCCATGTGCAAAACTTCCCCGTTGGCTATCGCCCCTTCCTTGGCTATGAAGGAGCCAATCAGCTTGTAGACCTGATCTACAACTCATTTACATTAGGTATGGAAGACCACCTGCTGGAAATCTTTGGCGGCCACGACACCAAAGAAGCCATTACCCAGACACTATCGGCAGACACCGATCTAAGCTGGAGCCCCGATGGTCTTACCGAGCTGAAGCGAGTTCCTGGCTTTGTCCGGGGCAAGGTTAAGCGCAACACTGAAAAGTTTGCCCGCGAGCAAGGCCATACGGAAATTACGGCTGAAGTTATGTACGCAGCTAAAGAAGCGGTAGGCGCTTAGGAAGTAGGATTTTTTATCAGATCCCAAAATTGCATCTGCAGAGGTGTTCCATGGAACGCCTGTACGGTAAAAAATAGGGCTAATTAAATTCTTGGCGTTGCTGATCCTCGGGATGATTTTATCTGCAAGATGTTGCCCTGTGGCCTAT
>CALBPH010000692.1 GCA_937899365.1 uncultured Leptolyngbya sp. | reverse complement strand
ATATGCCGTAGGGCAGCACCTTACAGATAAAATCATCCCGAGGAGCAGCAACGCCAGACTTATTAACCAAACAGTCAAGACCCTAAAGCAAATAAACAGGCTGAATTAAACTTGGATCCCGCGTGACCCATAACGTCCACAGCACAGCCATTAAACCCAGCAACCACCACTTAAAGGGCTTCCATATCAAGAGATTTCGATTCGGGTAGGTATGTGTCATAACATTGGAGATTATTATTAACGATGGTTTGCATCAATCTTTGCATCACACTAAGTTTGTCGCTGCCAATTTAGAGGATGAACCAATCCGTTAGATCGGCCATAGGACAGCACTTGCAGATATATTCATCCTGAAGATCAACAACGCCCTAAGGCCCCATATAGCTGACCCCATGTAGCTGAGGTTGGCGATAGGTCACTAAGAACCGTTCAATTGCCCGCAGGGCACGATCACATCCCTGATGGGCCTTAGATGAGAGTTTATTACCCAAATCACAGGACTCAACCGGAATTTGTAACAGCCAGGCCTGAGGATGACGTTTGTAGAGCCGCTGGGTGAGATTAAGTAAGGCCAGTGGATCATAGCTGTGGGCAGCAAATGCCATTGAAGCTGGCTGCTGATCACAAACAACAAGCGGGTCGATCTGCACAGTTTGAATCGTCTTTCGACCACAGGCATCCACAAACATGACATAGTTAGTTTTAGCCAACTCATCCGTCAGGTTAGGGGTGAGTTGATTAACCGCCAAGGACCTGACGGCGGGTAAATTCCAATCGGCAACAACCATCGCGACCCAAGGGCCAACAGAATCATCGCCACACAGTTTGTTACCGTAGCCTATTACTAAAAAATCATACTCAAGCGTCGTTGCCGATTGGGAAAATGTATCAGGTCGTGTTTGGGTAGATGGCAGCATAGGACCAACCTCATAGGAGATTTGCTTCACCCTAACGTTAGTTAACAGATATGAGGATTGTATGAGGCATCCCCAATAACATTGGGGTCAAGCCTAAAGCGACCGCTAACATAGTCTCAGGTTTTGTGTGGGTCTCCAGGTCAATGGGTTCCCAAGTCAACTAAGTCTGCAATTACCTTTAAAGCCTGGTCAATTCCTCGTTCAGCCAACGTTGAAAGAGGATGGCCAACGGTAAAATCTTGGGCTGGGACTTCAACCCACCAGGCTTTAGGAAAATGCCCAGAAACAGACTGTGTGAGTGCCAACAGTGAACAGGGATTGCAAGAATGGCCAAAAGCGGGCAACACCGACCCAGTTGTCTCAGTACCAGAAGCATTTAAGGGTTTTACCTGTACCGTATCCGTATGCTTTAACTTACAGGCATCGACAAAGATAGCGACATTTGCCCGGGCCAGCTTACTGGAGAGTTCTGGTGTCAGGTAGGTGACCGAACAAGCTTCTAGGTTAGGAGGATTTAATGCCTGTAGTTTGGCAACGACTTTCTGACCAATGGCGTCATCTCCCCGATGGGGGTTGCCATATCCAATCACCACGAAAGCGAGGGTGGGGTCAGAGGAAAACCGATGGGTAGTGTGTGTCATAGCTCCTGCTTCCACGTTACTCTAGGGTTACTCCACGGTTGTCTCCTCAGCCCTCTTTACAGGGGCTGCAGCTGTCACCGCACCATGCATCACCAAGACAGAGCAGGGGGCATGGTGCATCACATAGTTGCTAACACTTCCCAGCAGCATCTCCCCCAATCCCTTACGGCCATGACTACCTACCATCACCAAATCGGCTGACCAGGTTTTTGCCTGCCCACAGATTGCTCGTCCAATATCGCCATTGAGCTGCTTAAACTCACTATGCACCCCTAAGGCCGTTGCTTGCTCAACAAAATTACGGAGCCTTTCTATCGCCGCCATTTCATAGTCGCGATGGCTTTTGATATACACATCCCAGAGACTTTCTTGCATACCCAGGTTAAAGGATACTAGCCCAGAATTATCAGGGAGGGGTAAATTCCCCCCACCATCTGGCGTTAAAACACTGAGTAATAACAGGTCTGCCCCTGTAGATTGAGCCAGTTTTAGAGCTTGTTGGAAAAGCGAGTTGCAGGTGTCACCATGATCCAGGGCAACCAAAATTTTAGTGAACATTGTATATCCTCCAACATTAGAACAGCTCAATGGCCATAGTCCGTTTGGATAGAGAATCAGAAAATATAGATTCAGTCGGCCACTCAACGTAATTGCTAAAGCCGCTATCCTAGAACTTATTGTTTGCCTGTCTCTGAAATATCTCCGTCAAACGGTTGTACCCCTGTTTTAGGATAGTCATCGTCAGTTGGGGTAAACAGACGTTTAGCTGACTCTAACCATGAGCTGGTGGCTTGCTGGATAGACTTGCCAACCCCATTAAAGAGTCTCTGTACGGTACCCATAATTAAGCTCCCTTAGCTATGTTTTTCCTTAGAGGAATACTTCAATTCCCAGCAGTTTTCTAAAAACTGAATTTTGTTGTAGCGATCAAACTTCCATGGATCTAAAACCGTCGGTCTAGTTTTATCAAACAGTGGCTGATTTAGATAACGTAGTAAAGCTATCCAGAATTTCGTCAAGCTAGTTTTCCAGGTGGCCATCCCTTAGCCCTCCTCAGCTTTTCACTATCTAACACTTCATAGAGTAAAAGAAAAGTTTGGGGATGTTATGAGGAAAGTAGTCCGTTACCTAATCGTAATGCCCTAACAAAAGGTTCATGGAGAAGATCCGAGCAAGATGATATGCATCCCCCTGATCTCCCCACAATTTCCTCAGATTTTTGTTTTATGCTAAAGGAAAGGCTAATCATAAGAGTATATAGCGAATGGAAAAGGCACTGATCAGATCCAAAAATCAGTACTAGACAGCTGCTCTACACAACGTCTGGTGAAGCCTGATGATTTTTGTCTCTTAAGTGTCTTGTAGGCGCTTTGCTCTATAGATTTGGCCATATAACAAATCGTGTTTTGGAGGCTTTGGTAATGACGCTTACACGCTGGCAACCCTTTCGACAAATTGAACATTGGGAACCGTTTAGTGAAATGGAAGTCCTGAGAAAAGAATTAGATAAGTTGTTTACCCAATTCACCCCAGGCCTTCAAGGCGATCCAGAAAGCTTTACCTTTATCCCGTCAGCTGAAATGGATGAAACCGATACTGAAATTCATCTGAAGTTTGAAGTGCCAGGCATGACGGCTAACGATCTGAGTATTGAGGTGACTGATGCCGCCGTTGTCGTCAAAGGTGAGCGCAAATCTGAATCTAAGACAGAGAAGAAGAACATGACTCGATCTGAGTTTCAATATGGCAAATTTGAGCGGGTTGTCCCTCTGTCGAGCCATATTCTCAAAGACGCTGTCTCAGCCGAGTATAACAATGGCATCCTCCGTTTAGTCTTACCCAAATCAGAGGTTTCAGCTACTAAAATTGTAGAAATACAAGCGACCTAATAGCTGAATGCCTTCATGGGTAGTCGGTACCCCATTGCGTTCCATTAACACTCTGTGTCAGTTTCAAAAAAATAGGCCAACATAGAACTATCGTCAGAGACAGTATTGACGAACGGCGAGTAACAACTTTAGCTGTTGCTGATCTTCCATGACAGATGTTATGGGGCCCATTTGTTCTCTGTAATCAGTATGCCGCCAATAACGCCAACCTGTTTCTTTTAGGTTATGGGACTCCTGTGTCCCTGCCCCTGACACATTAAGTCACCCGAGGAGACACCATGGTTAATATTCAACAACTACGCCACGAGTACAACCAAGGCTACCGAGATTTTTCTGGCATTAGCTTGCACAGTGTTAATCTCAAGCAGGCGCACCTCAGTGGTGTAGACTTCAGCCATTGCGATTTGAGCAATGCGGACGTCAGCGGCGCGGACTTTAGCCGTAGTGATTTAATCAGCTCTAATCTCACCGATGCTGACCTTACCCAGGCCGACCTCAGTGGCACTAAGCTCATGGGTGCCAATTTTATTGGGGCTGATCTTTCAGGCGCTAGTTTGGTGGGTGCTGACCTTACCCAAGCTGATTTAAGAATGGCTAATTTAGAGGGAGCCGATTTGAGAGGCGCTAATTTGACCGCGGCAATTGTTAGTGGTGCAAATTTCTGTAATGCTAATTTGACCGCGGCTTGTTTGGATAAAACTGGCTTAGATGATACTGACCATGATGGGGCTAATCTTGGTCATCTGAGGGCTCCGGTTATGAATGGCTCGGCTGATGAGGCCCATCGATGGGTTAGCTGGGGCGCACATTAACCCCACTACGCCGTTGAGGGTTGTGTCAAACAGTCATTTGAGGGGGTTGCTTGGGAAGTCCTTCGAGCCCCCTTAAATAGCCAGTCTTAAATAGCCAAGCTGTCAGGGCTTTCTCCAGGTAAAAGAGAAAGCCCTGACAGCTTGGTTTGATATGAAATGGTCTGATATGAAACCTGGCTGAGAGTGCCCGATATTCAAGGGCATCCACAAGAGAGTGTGCTTACGGGATTGTCTATTGTTAATCGGGTTTAATGAATTCGGATTTGGTCTGATAGCTTGATATTGCGATTAATCAGCCGGTTCATTAATCGCCCAAACTAGCCTATTTATCTAACAAAACCAAAGCTCCGCCCCTGGCTGCCTTCAAAACTGCGTATGCCTGGTTCACCACGCGACTACCTGCCTCTGGCATTGCTTGACGACAGTCGGGGCAATATAAATAAACTTCACCGTGGCGAATATGGCGCAGTAGAGAACTGTTGCAACAAAGGCAGTAGCTCATGGTCCCTCCAAACTATGCTGTTTACCCAGTGATAGCCCACAAAGTTGAAGATTGTGTGAGGGTATCGTAGCTGCACTCAATTAAGACTCACTGTAGAAATAGCTGATACAGGGCATTACGTCGATTGAGGGCAAAATAAGGCTGGCGCAGTATTAGCCACTGTTGCCATAGCTGCTGGTGCTGGGTTTGTAGATATCGGTCTAGACTGGGTATTTTTTTTGCCCAAGTTGCTCCCAAAGTTTTGACTAAGAATGTCTGTAAGACCACTTCTTCCTGTAGTTCTCCCAATAAATCCTGCAGCTGTTTGAAGTTGTTTATCTGGGTTTTATAACCCTCTCCATAAAACTCTCTAAATAGGCCCATTTGGTAGCGCACACCTTTGATGTATTTGCGTAAGTCGTGAACCTGATCAAGGTCTGTCATGTTGGTATCATCGACCACCAGCCAGCCGGGGTGCATTAATAACTGTCCGATCATGGGGAGCTGCAGGTCGGGTAGGGCTACCCTCAGGGGCAGACAGGCCAATGATTTATATTGGGGTTGCTTTAACCAGCGTTTGATAGATTTGACTAGACGCTTGTAACCCTGGCTATGCAGATAGTTATCCATGCGGATAAGGTACTTTTTCCGCTGTTTGTTCAAGGTTTTCTCTAACCTGCGTAGCACCTTTCGTTCAGATTTTTTGAGCTTAACTTGGTCTACAAATTTAGCGAGCCAGCTATGCAACACATCGAGGTCGCGCACACGTCCCAGGACTTTACCCAATCGCTTTAGGGCGCGCTCATTGACTTGCTTAGGTAGGACAATGGCAGGTGCTAGGGCAGTTTGGGTCGTCCGCAGACGACGTAACCCAATGCGCATCTGGTGCAAAAATTCCGGATCTTGATGGGCGAGTACCCCCTTCTCCTGTTTGAGAATATGGCGGGTATAGGTTTTGATTGCTTGGTGGGCGTAGTCTCCAACACGCTCCGGTGGCTTGCGAGCAACCAGCGGGGAAACTGCTGATAAAGCTTGAGGTTTCACGGAGATGTCCCCTGATTTTGGACAGCCACATTCACCCTATCGTATTGTTCTGGCCCTGTGGGTACCCCTTAGAAAAACTCCACTCAAGGCTGACCGTTTTGGAGGCGGTTTGGGGGCTAAGCTCAGTCAACAGTCTCGTCAGGACTCATCGGGGTGTCAGTCGAGATGTCTAGGTTAAATGTATTGCCGGTGGATTGTTCGATGGCTTGTAAAAGTCTTAGCTGTAGCAGGGCCGGATTTTTGTTGGTCAGTCTGGCTGCGTTGGCGAGGCTTCTGAGGGCGGCTGTTTCTCCTCGGGCTCGCTCTAGCTGGGCCAATCCTT
>CALBPH010000691.1 GCA_937899365.1 uncultured Leptolyngbya sp. | reverse complement strand
GCCGGTCAGCCTGCGCCATCCCGACGGGCTGTGGTATGGCCTGACCAAGCGGGCACGGGTCTTAATCTACAATATAGATAAGGTTGAGCCGTCCGAACTATCCACCTATGAAGCCCTGGCTGAGCCCGAGTGGCAGGGACGGGTGTGTGTGCGCAGCTCTGGCAATATCTACAATCAGTCCCTATTGGGCTCTTTGATTGAAACCATTGGGTTAGAAGAAACCGAAAATTGGGCCAAAGGATTGGTCAATAATTTTGCCAGAGAACCCGACGGTGGGGACATCAATCAAATTAAGGCGGTATCGGTGGGGCAGTGCGATGTGGCCATTGCCAACCACTACTATTGGGCCAGAATTGCTGAATCTGCAGCGCCCCAAGCTCAGGCGGTAATCGCTAACACGGCGGTATTTTTCCCCAACCAGGATGATCGGGGTACCCATGTAAACATCAGTGGCTTTGGTTTGGTGGCTGGGGCTGAGCATCGAGAAAGTGCGATCGCATTTCTCGAATTTCTAGTCAGCCCTGAAGCCCAGGAAGTGTTTGCCAATAGCAACAACGAATACCCGGTGGTTGAAGGGACATCCACCGATCCCATCGTGGCAGAACTAGGCGACTTTAAGGTGGACGAAGTCAACGTATCGGCCTACGGTCGCAATAACCCCGACGTGGTCAAACTAGTCGATCGGGTGGGCTGGAAGTAACCCTATGCTATTTCAAATTCCAGATGTGCTCTCAGCCGATGAGCTTAGCCAACTTCGCACGACGCTGGCCACCGCTGAGTTTGTAGATGGCAAAACCACCGCTGGTTGGTATGCCAAACAGGTGAAGCATAATCAACAGCTTCAGCGCGGCGCTGGCCAACCCCTAGAGGCCATCGTCACAGCGGCCCTCAACCGTCATCCACTGTTTCAAATTGCCGTACGTCCCAAACAGATCCATAATCTGCGCTTTAGTCGCTATGGCGTGGGTATGTCCTACGGCACCCATGCCGACAATGCCATGATGGGCCGCTATCGTTCAGATGTGTCCTTTACCGTTTTCCTAAGTGAGCCCGCCGACTACGACGGCGGGGAACTGGTGATTGAAGCCGCCGACGATGAACAGGCCTATCGATTGCAGGCAGGCAGTGCCATTGTCTACCCGTCATCGACGCTGCACCGGGTGAATGACGTCACCCAAGGGCAGCGACTAGTGGTCGTTGGCTGGGTACAAAGCTTAGTGCGTGACCCGGCCCAGCGAGAGCTGCTGTTCGACCTTGATACGGCACGTCGCTCACTCTATGCCCAGCATGGTAAAACAGCTGAGTTTGACTTGCTCTCTAAAAGTGTGTCAAATCTGTTGCGACGCTGGGCCGAGTAACGGGCAACCCCTCTCCCCCTTTCAGGGCTTTCTTGAGAGTACTTCTGAGGTCAGAGTAGCGCGCGAGCAAGCTTTCAGGAATCAAATTGTAGTACCTGAGCCAGCGTTCATTGATCTTGTTGCCCTGCTTTTTAGTCCCCTGGACAATAGGTGTTTCGTCAGGAAGTTCAATGTCACAAAAGTCCATAACCTGCCGAATCGTTGGCTCAAACTCTTTGACCAAGTCTTCGTACACCACCTCAAAAAACGGTAGGTTATTCTGCTCAAAAAATGTTGTCCAGTTTTTATTGCGAGCTCGCAGCCCTTGTTTGTAGCGATAAATATTTAGCGGATTAAAGAAAACTTTCTTTTTACGATAAGCAGGCTCGCCTTGGAAATCTTTAGGAATCATATAAACACCCGTTTGATATCCAATTGATGCAGAAATAGCCTGTTTAGCTAAGTCACCCCGCCGGATAAAAATAAACCGTGGGTTGGGAAAAAACAGGTTGAGAATTTCCAGATTCGACTTTGACGCCAGGGTTGGGTCCGTACGCGCTATCTTCGTCAAAGTTTTCATGTGGTCCCAATGCAGTTTGATGCCAAAAACCTGATTGGGGGTGGTTCCTTCGCGATAAATTTTCGGCAGATAGTCGTAGAGTTCATCGGCTGAAGACCGGACGGCATTCCGCTCCAAAATCTGGGGTAGAAAGAACTCTTCAGATTGACCGACACAGTTCAGATTGCTCAACGTTTTGCAGAGCAACGTGCTACCCGAGCGCCCGGTGGAGCAGATAACAATACTTTTAGTCGGCAACAAATCAGCCGATAGGTTGGTAGAAAACGACATTTGATTTCCGCCTATATGTCGTACAACTTGCCGTTGCTGATTTAATGGATAAACCGATCAACTTAGATATGCCATGGGACAACATCTTGCAGATAAGTTCATACCCCAAATCATCAACAGCTAAAACCCATACCGGCAGCTAGTGATCAATCAAGCGCCCGTATGGGTTTAAGAATACTAAAATTTTGCTCCTCGATTACGGGTGCCCTTAATAAGCGTCCTGTAATTCGTAGAAATCTGGCGAAATATAGTCCTTACGCATGGGCCAGCCGACCCAGTCTTCAGGCATCAGCAACCGCTTTAGGTTGGGGTGCCCTTCATAAATGATGCCGTACATGTCATAGCTCTCTCGCTCTTGCCAGTCGGCCGCCTTCCAGATCCAATAGACGGAGGGCACTTTTGGATTATCCCGTGGGATGTACACCTTAATCCGTACTTCCTCGGGCTGATCAGCATTGTCACTCAACTTTAACAGGTGGTAAAAGCTCACCAGAGGCTGACCAGGGCCAGCATCATAGGCGCCCTGACACTGAAGATAGTTAAAGCCATAGGCGTACAGCGCCGTACAAAACGGAATCAAAAATGCCGGTTCTACCCTAAGCAGCTCTGTTCCTAAGTGATCACGCTCCATGATTTCATGGGCAAATCCCTGCTCGGTCAACCAGAGCGATACGGGTCCAGCTTCTACGAGCGCGCTCGCTGATTCTACGGCGGACTCTGGGGCTACGTTTTCATCAGCCATTGTTTGTTTCCTCCGGTTGAGCCGCCTTCTCTGCTTCAGGCAGCGTTACAGGCATGCCCATGGACTGCATCAGCTCCTTAGAGGGGGCTTCGCGGGTAGCAGAGCGAATGTAGTTGCCAGTGAGGATAGGGGCCACCGCCTCCATCTTGTGGGCGCGGGTGTAGTAGCGATGGGTTTGCTCCAAAATGCCCCGCTCACGCATGGACTCGTTGGCCACTTTCTTACGCAGCTTGATCACAGCGTCAAAAATAGCTTCTGGGCGGGGCGGGCAACCGGGAATGTAGACATCCACCGGAATTAGCTTATCCACACCACGTACCGCCGACGGTGAATCAACACTAAACATGCCACCTGTAATGGTGCATGCCCCCATGGCGATGACGTACTTAGGCTCGGGCATCTGCTCGTAAAGCCGCACGAGGGCAGGAGCCATCTTCATGGTGACGGTGCCAGCGGTGATTAACAAATCGGCCTGGCGTGGGCTAGACCGGGGAGCTAAGCCAAATCGGTCAAAATCAAACCGAGAGCCCAACAGGGCCGCAAACTCAATAAAGCAGCAGGCCGTGCCATATAGCAACGGAAACAGGCTGGACAGGCGGGTCCAGTTATAAATGTCATCAACGGTGGTGAGAATGACGTTTTCTGACAGCTCCTGGGTAACAGCCGGAGGAGCCGCCGGGTTCATAACCCGTTCGTTATCACCAATTAATGAATTACCCGAAGGGGACTTCATGACCATTCCAATGCTCCTTTACGCCACGCGTAAACCAAACCGATTAGTAAAATTGCAATAAAAACTAACGCCTCAACAAAGGCTAGAACACCCAATGTGTGGAAGGCGACCGCCCACGGATATAGAAAAACGGTTTCGACGTCAAAGATGACGAAGACCAGGGCAAACATGTAATAGCGGATGTTGAATTGAATCCAAGCACCGCCAATGGGTTCCATTCCTGACTCGTATGTAGTGCGTCGAGCCACCCCTGTTCCTTTCGCGCCAAGGAGTTTAGCAGCTCCTAGGGCGGCCACAGGAATCAGACCACAGATCATCAAAAATAGTAGAAAGTACTCGTATCCGGTTAGTACAAACACGCGCGTTTTATGGTTTTCCGTCAGGGGGCTTATAACCCCAATTAGCTTACTTCTATTCTAGTCAGCTGTGTAGGTTAATCCCACCGGGATAGAAAAAACTGAGAATTTTTTTTTGGCCACGGCCACTCCTGGGTATGAATTTGTCTGCAGGGTGCTTCGATACATCCTCGAAATCAGCAACGATAATTTTTGAGCGCTGCCCGTGTAAATTTCAGACATTTTTGTGCCATGATCCCTGGCCCGCTCAATTGCAACAGCCATATATATCGGGATATGTCGGGAGACGCAGCTCGGTATGTAATAATTGTTTACATCGACGCTACCCGAACCCCCCATGAGTACTGAGCCAGATGCTAAACCGGTGGTGGACACGCCCGAGGCCGAAGAGCCACCCGCGCCACTTACACCCTACGAAATGGATCGCTATGAGTGTCGTCCTTGTGGCTATACCTATGAGCCAGTTAAGGGGGATGGTAAGTCAGAGATTCCACCAGGGGTGCCGTTTACAGAGCTGCCGATAAAATGGCGCTGTCCGGTGTGTGGCTCTCGTCCCAAGATGTTTACGAGCATTGGGCCAGCCGGTAAGCCGTCAGGGTTTAGTGAAAACCTGGGCTATGGTCTGGGGGTGAATGTGCTAACGCCAGGTCAGAAAAATATTCTGATCTTTGGTTCGTTGGGGCTGGCGTTCCTATTCTTTATGAGTTTGTATGGCCTGAAGTAGGTCTCAAATGGCCTTGGCCAGCCATGTTCCTGGGGGTCCAGGGTGTGGTTCTCAGTCTAGTTTCATGTCTCAGTTTGTTTATTTGTCTTGAATTAGTAGAGATGCAAACGGTTTTAACAGGCTTTTTTAATGGGCGAGTGGCCATCGGGCTAAAGCGATTGCTGCTGGTTGCGATCGCACTTCTCACCGTCGGCTGTACAAAGTTTTTTCTGCCATCCCTGGAAACCAATCCATGGCAGATGATTGCCTTAGAAACCGACGCCACCTTTTCTGATGTGGCGTTTACGACGGATGTTAACCATGGCTGGTTAGTGGGCAGCCGTTCCACGTTGTTTGAAACCACCGACGCGGGCCAAACCTGGGAGCAGAAGGCTCTAGATTTGGGTGAGCAGCGTTACACCTTCACCTCCGTCAGTTTTGTCGGCGACGAAGGCTGGGTCGTTGGTTTGCCCAGCGTGCTGCTACACACCACCGATGGGGGACAATCCTGGGCCAAGGTACCCCTCAGTTCGCAGCTGCCCGGCAGCCCTCTGATGGTGACTGCCCTTGGTATGGGAACCGTCGAAATGGCCTCCGATGTGGGAGCCATTTACCGCACTGAAGACAGCGGTCGCAACTGGACGGCACTGGTTCAGGCGGCGGTAGGAGTCGTGCGTAACATAACTCGTGGTGACGATGGTCGCTACGTGGCCGTCTCGTCTCGAGGAAATTTTTACTCCACCTGGGAGCCTGGTGAAGACAGTTGGCAGCCCCACAACCGCGACAACTCCAAGCGATTGCAGAACATGGGTTTCACCAGTGGTGGTGACCTTTGGCTGATTGCTCGAGGCGGTCAAATGCAGTTTAGCCAACCCGATGAAACCCCTGACGTGCCCAAGTACGAATCTTGGGGAGACCCCGTACGTCCTGAGATTGGCAGCAGCTGGGGCTTTTTGGATGTGGGCTATCGGACCAGTGACGAAATGTGGGTTAGCGGCGGTAGCGGCACTCTGCTCATGAGCCCTGACGCTGGTGAGACCTGGTTAAAGGACGAGCCCGCCGGTGATGTGCCCTCCAACCTCTATCGAATTAAATTCTTTGGTCAGGAGCAGGGCTTTATCTTGGGCCAGCGTGGCTATCTGCTGCGCTATGCACCCGAGGATGCCACTGTTTAAGTACGACTTAAGTACGACTCAATCGAGTCCTTGAATTACTATCTGGAGAACAAAATATGAAGGAATCCTTAATCGTCGCTTGATAGGGATATACCCTGTTCTCTATGATGTAACTAAACGATTTTCACATTCAGGGCTGTAGTTTTTAGGAATCAAAATTCTAGACTTCAGACTGAGTGTGGCTCAACGCCTATTTTCTGTTAGAAGGAGACTGTTTCATGGCAGGTTCAACCGGAGAAAGACCTTTCTCAGACATTATTACGAGTATTCGCTACTGGATTATCCACAGCATTACTATCCCGGCGCTGTTCATCGCAGGTTGGTTGTTTGTGTCCACTGGCCTGGCCTACGATGCCTTTGGCACCCCTCGCCCCAACGAGTACTTCCCCAACAATCAGGTCCAGGTACCGATTCTGGAGAAGCGCTATGAGGCAGATCAGCAGATTACCGAGTTTGGTAATTAACCTCCAGCTAAATCTTGGGTTTTGAGCCAGAAGAGATTCAAGACTTTAAGTCGGATTTGTTTTTGCTTCCATAATCAATTGTCAATTGAGATTAAAATTTTCCCATGACCAGCAATAATCCCAACGAACCCATTGTTTATCCGATTTTTACGGTACGGTGGCTTTCTGTTCATGCCCTTGGCGTTCCCTCGGTCTTTTTCCTAGGTGCCATTGCCGCAATGCAATTCATTCAACGATAGGAGTACCCCGTGGATAGAACCCCGAATCCCAATAAGCAGCCCGTTGAGTTAAACCGGACATCTTTGTTCCTTGGTTTACTGTTAGTTTTTGTTCTAGGTCTGCTATTTTCTAGCTACTT
>CALBPH010000690.1 GCA_937899365.1 uncultured Leptolyngbya sp. | reverse complement strand
GGCTGAGGAAAGGTGGTGATAGCGGTCACAGGCCGTAAAATACTAAAGCTTGAGCTTGAATCTGGAGGACGGGGTGTGTCTAAATCGCGGGAAGTAGAGCGTTCCGCCGATTGGTCGTGGCCATGGTGGCCACTGTTGCCGTTGTACCCCTATGGGCAGCGGCGCACACTGCGACGGGAGGTGATTGCCAACCAGATTTGGACCTTTGACCAAATGCAAGGCATTTTTTATGTGGTGGTGCCGATCCGCATGACGGTGATCAGGCTGGCTGCTGGTGGTTTACTGGTCTATGCGCCAGTTGCGCCTACACCGGAATGCATTCGCCTGGTCAAGGAACTAGAAGCTATTCATGGTGAGGTCAAGTATATTGTTCTACCCACGGTGACTGGTCTGGAGCACAAAGTTTTTGTTGGCCCCTTTGCGCGTAAATTTCCCTCAGCCCAGGTTTATGTCGCTCGTAACCAATGGAGTTTTCCGTTAAATTTGCCCCTTAGCTGGTTAGGGTTTCCCATGGGTCGCACCCACTGTCTCCCAGAAAATCCTGCGGATGCTCCCTTTGGTGATGAGTTTGATTATCGAGTGCTGGGGCCGGTCAATTTGGGAATCGGTCCTTTTTCCGAGGTGGCTCTGCTGCATCGATCGTCTAAAACATTGCTAGTGACTGATTCGGTGGTGTCTATTCCGGCTGAACCACCACCGATTGTGCAATTAGATAGCTATCCGTTACTGTTTCATGCCAAAGAGAGTGCTGCGGATGCGCCGGCAGATACGGTAGAAAATCGCCGCAGGGGATGGCAACGCATTGCCCTATTTGCGTTTTACTTTCGCCCCGATGCCCTAAAAGAACCTGAGTGGGCGCATGTCTGGCAAGCGAGGAAGCAGGCGTCAGATCGGTCTAAGCAGGCTTATTTTGGGTTATACCCGTTTGCCTGGGAGCCTGGTTGGCAACAATCATTTGAACGTCTGAGTGGCAATGGTCGACTGGTGGTGGCTCCGGTACTGCAGTCGTTGATTTTTAATCGAGGTGCGCAGGCTGTTTTAGACTGGGCCGATCAAATAGGGCAGCTAGCGTTTGAGCGAGTGATTCCGTGCCTTTTTCAGCCTCCTATCATTGCGGTTGGTAAATCGTTTCGCTATGCGTTTTCATTTTTGGCCCCTTATATTGGGTCGGTCCGGGTTGTGAATCTGCCGGAAGCCGACTTTAGTTTGCTAAATCGCATTAGTCGACAGCTGGAGACGTTTAGGATTACGCCGCCGCCTGGTTAAAAAGTAGGGTGCTATAGATTTGAAAAGCGGTATCCCAATCGCTGGGCTTGCGACGATTGAGCTCGAGATAGACCGGCATGTATGGCAGTAAGGGCATCATCTCTAACGCGCCCTGACCAAAGTTGCTAAAGTCGTCTAGGGTTTGGCAATTTGTATTGCGGTTGATGGTTTGCAGGAGCCCATTCCAGCGAATGCGGGTGGAGGTGAGATTGGTCTGGTCTGGTACTAGGGTGACGCTTTTGCGAAATTCGTAGGTGCGATCGCAACTACGCAAAATAATCTTGCGCCCATGCACATGTAGATCAAGCACCTGGGCATAGTCCTGCACCAGTTCTTTACGCTGTGTTTTCCCCCACGGCCCCTTATCACTCACTTGTTCAAACACTGGCACTTGAGCCCTTACTATCTGGGTCACCTCAGACCAATCAAACTGCAGTGAGCCCATCTGACCGGTCGTGCTCTGGCTCACTAGCCCTGGCTGGGGTGACACCGCCTGAAAGAGCGTAATTTGAAATACCTGAACGGCTTTGAGCTGATCGATAGTGGCCCACACTGTTGGCACCCCCGCTGCCTGGAGCGCCTCACCGTAATATTGCATTTCCCCAATTGAGCCGGTGCGTTGCAGACGTAGCCCCTGTTTTGGCAGCTGTAGGCGCGCCATGTACGGATCAATCCGTAGCACCTCCGCCATGCCTACCGCTGCCTGCTGTATGTCCGCTGGCGGCATAATCACCAATAGCCCAGGGTCATCGCTACCCAAAACGGCTTTTGCTTCATCCAGCGCGACCTGACGACTTGTTTCCCGTGCTTGCTGCACCCGCTTTAGTCCAGTCCGCGCCTGCCCCATCAGTTTTGGATTGTTGACCCGTTTTAGAAAAGTTAGGTAGGTTTTTTCCGCCGCATCCCACTGTAGAGTTCCTTCCTGTAATCGCCCGATAGATAGTAGCACCAGCGGGTCCTTAGGGGCTGTCTTGCGCCACTGTTTGATCAATTGAGTCGCTCGACGATAGTCCTGGGCGTCAAGGGCAGCGGTTACAAGTTGATGCATAGATTAACGGACGCAACGGCAGATGGCCAAAACTTTTTCTATTTTAGGCTGCACCGTTGCTGATTTAGAAGATCAGCCGCGGCGCAGCAAACGGTGCGCGCAGATCCGATATCTAATGTCCGTGTCTAAAATAGGGTCAGCAATTCTGATATTTGCCATGCGAGCACCCACATTTTTGACTCAGCTATTAACCACGAGCCTCATGGGTGTTGCGATTGGTGTGGGTTGGGGTTGGAGTCGCCAGGCGGCCACCGAGCCTACGATCACCGCCGTGGCAGCGGCTCCTAGTCCTATGGAGTTTTTAGTGCTGGCGGGTGGGGGCGCGCCCCATTACAACGAAATTGCCCTCGAAAAAAATGTCCACTATTTTCAGCGCACCCTCAGCAGCCTGGGCATTGGCCTCAGCACGGTGCGTCAATATTTTGCCAATGGTAATGACGGTGCCCCCACCGTGCGTTTTATTAATCTTGTGGGTCAAGAGCAGTTTAAACCCCCAGAAATTGACAATCTGAATGGCCCCGCCACCGTTGGTAATGCCGAAGCGTGGTTTGAGACGCTAAGGACAAAATCATCTCCATGTCCGGCGTTCTTTTACTTTACCGGCCACGGTGCTTACAACAATAAGGATCCAGACAACAATGCCATGATCCTCTGGGAGGAACAATTTGTTTCTGTGCAGAAGCTGGGTGGTTGGTTAGATCAGCTACCTGCCGATCAGCCATTTGTGACCATGATGGCCCAGTGTTTTTCAGGTTCTTTTGCCAACCTTATTTATGAACAGGGTAATCCTGAAAATCCTGTGGCATTACAAACTCGCTGTGGTTTCTTTGCTACGGTTGCCGAGAGACCTTCTGTGGGATGTACACCTGCGGTCAATGAGGCCGATTATCGTGACTATAGCTCTAGCTTTTTTGCCGGTCTCAGCGGTATTGACCGCACGGGTAAATCTGTTGCCTCGGCTGACTATGACGCTGATGGTACAGTCTCCTATGCCGAAGCCCATGCCTTCGCTAAAGTGGATGAAGAGACGACCGACTGGCCTGTTTCGACCGTTGAAGTCTGGCTGCAAAAACAGGCAAGCGAAGATGACATTACTGAGATATTTGCTCAGCCCCTGGAGCAATGGGTTGCCCAAGCACCCCCTCAACGGCAGTATGTGATTCGTTCCCTGGGCGAAAGACTAGATCTGGATTTGACTCAGTCCTATGCAGAGCAAATGCCCCCCCTAGATTTTGAATCGATCACCGGGGCCTACTGGGTGCGTCTGGGCATGGAGCTGATTAACACTGCTGTTATGCAAGACATTAGCCAGGGAAACGATACCGCCGCTCAATCAATCTTGCAGCAGCTCACCACCTGTGAAAATGGCAGTTTTCCAAAAGCAACATCCTAAGAGAAATTGCCCACAACTTTACGGCGTAAGAGACCGCTTCAGAACAGTCTATAAACCTGTTAAGACACCTACTATCAGAAAAAGACCTAAACCAATGAGAGCCCAGATTAAGTAGGCTCTGCATAGGTTAACAACATTGCGATTCCCGCTACCACAGGCGATAACAATAAAGGCAATAATGTTAACAATAGGAATAGCAAACAGAAAGATTAACCAAAACCAATCCCAAACGCCAACAGTTTCCATTAAATGCCCCTATGTGATAGCTATATTAACCACATTGGCGAATGAGCACTTTCCAGACTTGTTATGTCTGCAGGTCTGTTGGGAGCGGTACCCTACCTAATTTATTTTCTGGGAGTGGTGCCCCACCTAACTTATTTTTAAGGTGCCGCCGTGCTCAACAGGGATTTGGCTTTCATGGGGCAGTCCCTTCACGTCGCTGTAAAGCTTAATGTACTCAATCGCTGAATTTTCCCAGCTAAAGTTCTCCGCCATCGCCCGCTTTTGTAATTCTTTCCAGAAGGGCTTGTAATGAAAGCCTTCCCAAGCCCGTACCATACAGGTAAACAGGTCTAAGGGCTCATAGCGGTCAAAGCAGTAACCGGTACCTTGACCATGCACCGGGTCGTGGTGACTGACGGTATCGACTAGACCGCCAGTACGTCGCACGATGGGCACACAGCCATAGCGCATGGCGATCATTTGACTGATGCCGCAGGGCGCAAACTTAGAGGGCATTAAGAAGGCGTCGGCCCCAGCATAGATTTTTTGGGCTAGCTGGCTGCTATACATCAAATACACCGATACCCGACCTGGAAACCGATTGGATAGCTCCCATAGCTGGGTTTCGTAGTCGCGGTTGCCAGACCCGAGTAGTACCAGTTGAGCATCGGTGTAGGCCAAAAACCGATCCATGGTTTGCAAAATCAGGTCGATACCCTTTTGCTCCACAAGGCGGCTGACTAATCCGATAACAAACCGCTCATCATTTACCTCCAATCCCATTTCTTCTTGGAGGGCTTGTTTATTGAGGGCTCGTTTTTCTAGGGTTTCGGCTGTATAAGTTTGTTCTATCTGGTCATCGGTGGCGGGATTAAAGTCATCGAGATCAATGCCGTTGACAATACCGCTGAGTTTTTCGCTGATGTAGGACAGTAGCCCCTCTAGCTTTTCGCCATATTCTTTGGTTTGAATTTGCTCGGCGTCGGTGTGTGAACCCGCATCGACCCGGTCGGCATAACGCTGCCCTGCTGCCAAAGTACTGTCGCCCTGCATATACCAGGGACACCACGTGATTTTGTCGAGTTTCCAGCGCCAAGGACCCTGGTAGGCCAGGTTGTGGATGGTGAAGACCGTGGAGATTTCTGGGGATTGATGCATCCATACGGGCAGCATACCGGTGTGCCAGTCATGGCAGTGCAGCACGTCGGGCTTCCAGTGGTTCCAACAAAACTCGGCGGCACCGTTGGCAAAAAAGGTAAAGCGCCAGTCTTCATCGGCGGTGCCGTAGATGTCTGGGCTATCGAAGGCAGGATGTCCAAATAAATAGAGGGGTACGTCCGACTTAGGCAGGGTAGTTTCGTACACTGCAAACGCGTTGAACATGGCATACCCCCACCAGACGGGTTCTGCGGGCACATCCACTTTTTGACTAATGGTGCCGTAGTAGGGCATAAAAACCCTCACATCGTGCCCCATGGCGCGCAGGATTTTAGGCAATGTTCCTACTACGTCGCCCATGCCGCCTACTTTTGCTAGCGGAGCGGCCTCTGCTGCCACAAATAAAATTCGCATCCCGTTTCTGTTGCCCTGCCGAAAAAGCCGTGGTCCTCGGGATCAAGTCTAGAGGGGGATTGGATCTGTGCATAGTGCTTAAGCCTACGGAAGCCCAATCAATTCCGTATGGCAGCGGTTAAAAGGATCCTAACGGGGCCAATGACAAAAGGGATACATGCTTGTATCCCTTGACTGTTGTCTATTGGAGGTGTGCTCTAGGATTCTTGGTTAGCGACTTTCAGCTGCGATCGCATCTAAAATCACCTGTGCACCCGCCGCCTTAGCCCGCTTGGCCAAGGTCGTGCCCATGTCATCCGCCGTCTCGACGGGACCGGAGATTTCGTCTTTAACTACCGTTTGTCCATCGAGACTAGCGACAATGCCAGTCAGGGTTAGGGTGTTGTCTGCAATCACCGTATTCACACCGATGGGCACCTGACAGCCGCCTTCTAGCTCTCGCAAAAAGGCCCGCTCAGCGTAACACCGCTGAGCCGTTGGCAGATGTTCTAGGGTTTTAATCACCGTCAAAATATCGTCATCGCCGCTGCGACATTCGATGCCGAGGGCACCCTGACCCACCGCATGGAGTGAAAGAGCGGCTGGGATCACCTGCTGAATGCGCTCCGCCATGTCCAGACGCTTAAGACCGGCCACCGCCAAAATGATGGCATCGTACTGGCCTTCGTCTAGCTTGCGGAGACGGGTGTTGAGGTTGCCGCGAATGTCTTTAAATTGAAACGAGGGGAAGTGATGACGCAGCTGGGCCAGACGACGTAAGGACGACGTACCAATAATGGCGTCCTCAGGGAGTTGCTCAAGGGTTTTGCCCGCGTGCTTTTCATGCACAACCAGCGCGTCAGCGGGGTCTTCTCGCTCGGTAACACAGCCCAGCATCAAGCCCTCAGGCAGACGGGTGGGTAGATCCTTAAGCGAGTGAACGGCAAAGTCTACGGTGCCGTCGAGCATGTCGTCTTCCAACTCTTGGGTAAAGAGACCCTTATCGCCAATCTTAGAGAGGGAAACATCGAGAATTTTGTCCCCTTGGGTTTCCATGGTTTTAACTTCAAAGTTAATCTCAGGAAAACGCTTTTGTAGTTCACCCTGTACCCAGTGGGTTTGCACTAGGGCAAGCTGACTTTTACGAGAACCAATCCGGATGGTACGGGTTGCTACATTTGGGGACATAGTTAACAGATTTGTTATGGTGATACAGCCAGCGCCCGCTGACAAAA
>CALBPH010000689.1 GCA_937899365.1 uncultured Leptolyngbya sp. | reverse complement strand
TTGGCTAGAGCGAGCAGGCCATAAATGAGAGTTGCGCTTTGTGACCTCCACCTATCTTACTCAGGCGTTTATCTCGTTCATTTGGGGCGTAAACGCTGGGTCATTGAAGGATTTTTCAAAACCGCTAAACATCCGTTTGGGCTGCATTGCTTCGGTCAAGGCACTAAAATCGGTGTGTATCGCTGGCTCATTTTGTTGCTAATCGTTTACTTACTCGCCCATCGGGTTGATTTGTGGTCTTAGCAGCCATATCGATTAGATTGGAAGGCTACCGCTCGGTTGACCCTTAAGAGACTGTTGCCGTCTGTACTCTGGGCGGAACTGCTCAACCAAATCAAGCTCCATGCTGATATCGCGGCTCATTTTGGCTTTGAAATTATCATCAAATCAATGCCAGATTTGGCTTGTCGAGACTGGTGCATGATCTGAGCTATCCGTCTGGGATAATAAAAGATCCGTTTGACGCATGTTGTGTTAACTGTGATTAGCTATGATTATTACACTTTAAAGCTGTCCTATGGCTAATCAACCCTTTTCTCAACTGCCTACTGGTGTCTGGAGTATTATGTCTCCAGTTAAAGGGCGAGCTGCTACTGCGATCTCACTTGGGGTCCTGAGCGCCTTTAGTAGCCTTACTTCGTTATTAACAATTCCCTTTATTGCTGCAGAGCTATTATCGGACACGCCAGCGCCAGGCGTCGTTTGGCGTTGGGTTGGGTTGGCGCTGGGGCTGGTTGTGATTGCTTTTACATCTCGCACTTTTTCGTTTAGAGTGTCTCACGTTGGGGCCTTTAATCTGGAGGTAATTTTGCGAATGGCCCTGGCCGATCACTTAGCCCAAGTGCCTCTTGGTTACGTCATTACTACTGGCTCAGGGGCTGTCAAAAAGTTGGTGCAAGATGATGTTAAAGCTCTCCACGCCTTTGTTGCTGATAGCGTTCCGCACATAGGACAGGTCTGTACGATACCGATCATCTCTTTAATCGCTGTGCTGATTGCCGATTGGCGCTTAGGTCTGGTGACCCTGGCCATATTGCCTGTGGGACTGATTTTTATTAAATTTGCTCTAAAAGACTATGAGGAACAACGAGATGCCTATGACCATGCCAGTGAGAAAATCAACGGTGTGATCATTGAGTTTGTTCAGGGCATGCAGGTGGTGCGCACATTTGATGACGGTAGCAGCTCATTTGCACGTTTTCAGGCTGCCCTCGATACCTTTACTCAAACCCTGCGGGACTGGAATGATAAAAACCGATTTGCTGCCCGTTTAGGTTCTCTCTTATTTGAACCGCTACCCACACTGGTCGTTGTTTCTGTTGTTGGGTCCTGGTTGGTATCCCAGGGAAGTCTTACTATACCGAGATTTTTAGTTTTTCTATTAGTAGCACCCCGCTTATGTGGCGCATTTAGGCCGATTTTCGCCCTTGCCTATATGATTAATCAGGCCAATGCTGGAGCGATGCGGATTTGTACTGTGTTAGCGGAACCGGCGTTGCCACAGCCATCACAACCGCAACAGCCTGCGGATGCCTCTATCTCTTTTAATAGTGTTACGTTTGCCTATGGTGACGGCAAGTCGGCGTTGCAAGATATAACTCTGAGTTTACCAGTGGGCAGCGTAACTGCTCTGGTGGGGCCATCGGGGGCTGGTAAAACCACTCTGGCCCGCCTGATTCCTCGATTCTGGGATATTAATGAGGGAGCGATTGAAATTGGCGGTGTAGATATTCGTCAGATGACGTCAGACACGTTAATGTCCTGGGTCTCTTTTGTTTTTCAAGACACCTTTTTGTTGCAAGACACTGTTTTTAACAACATTAAAATCGGTCGTCCCCAGGCTACCCGAAAAGAAGTGGAAGCTGCCGCTCAGGCGGCCCAGGCCCATGGATTTATTCTTGATTTGCCCCTGGGGTATGACACCTTAGTAGGGGAACGGGGGGGACAGCTGTCAGGAGGACAGCGGCAGCGCATTACCATTGCCCGCGCTATTCTCCAAGATAATCCAATTGTAGTTTTGGATGAAGCCACGGCTTTTGCCGATCCGGAAAATGAAGCGTTGATTCAAGCTGCGATCGCAGCCCTTACCCAAGACAAAACCTTGATTGTTGTTGCTCACCGCCTGGCCACCATCACCCAGGTTGATCAAATTGCTGTACTGGATCAAGGTCGTCTAGTCGAGTTGGGGAAACATGAGCAATTGCTCGCCGCCGATGGTCTTTATGCCCGATTATGGGCGCGACATCAAGCTGCCCAAGATTGGGGCTTAGGCAAAAAGCAATCGAAGCGGACACGGACAAACGCATCTACATCTATGAATACTCTGTAGTTGAATAATCAGGTAAACAACAATGCTAGCTACCTATCGTCGCATGATGGATGCAGCGGGATCCCATCGGCCCCAGCTACAAAGAGCTTTGCGGTTATCGGTGATCGCATCGATTATTCAAGGCATTATTTTTGCCCTTTTCTTTCCATTGCTATCCGCCCTAATGGCATCTCCTTTAGATATGCAGCGGGTTTGGTTCTTACTGGCGCTGTTTACGGTTCTCGTTATGGTTGAAGGGGGATTACGCTGGCGAGAGATGGACTTTGAATGGCTGACCTCTGCAGATATGGCCCATGAGTTGCGGTGCCGGTTGGCAGAGAAGCTACGGCAAATGCCCCTGGAAGAACTTAATCGCCGACAATCAGGGGATCTCAATATCGTCATGAGTGGCAATGTCAATGAAATTGTCCTCTGGATTGGCAGTTTAGCGACATTGACGATTCAGACTGTGATTGTACCGTTGATAACGGTATTGGTAACCTTCTTTATCGACTGGCGACTGGCGATTTCGCTGTTGTTAACCTTTCCCTTATCCATTCCAATTTATCGCTACACCCGAGATTTAGCCAGAGTGTCACTGCGAGATAACACTGCTGCAGATGCTGAGACCGCCTCACGAATTGTTGAGTATGCCCAAGGATTACCGGTGCTCAAATCGACTGGGCAAGTGGGAGCACGTTCGGAACTTTTGCAAACAGCTGTGGAACATCAGAGAAAGGTTCAAACTAAGGGTGAGCGTTTGATGACGCTACCCTTGGTATCCGTATCAACCCTGGTAGAAGTGGGTATCTTAGTGCTGATTAGCCTAGGGATTTTATTTATTTTTCAGGGCAGCCTTTCAATCCCAGTTCTACTTGCCCTAATTGTTATTGCCATGCGCTTTACTGAACCCCTTTCATTGCTGTTGGGCCTGACCAGCGTCCTGGATATGATGGAAATCGGCATCGAACGGGTTCAAGCGATCATGGCAATTCCTGCTTTGCCCATGCTCGCCCCGGCCACCCAGCTAACTCAGTTTGACATTACCTTTGAGCATGTATCCTTTCAGTATGCTCAACAGCAAGAGTGGGCGCTGAAAAATGTCTCTTTTCAGCTGCCGTCTAAATCTTTAACCGCTTTGGTAGGGCCATCCGGTAGTGGGAAAACCACTATCACTCGATTAATTACTCGGTTTGCCGATGCCCAACAAGGAGCGATACGCATTGGCGATGTGGATGTGCGTCAAGTAGATCCGAACCATTTGATGCGAGCCATTTCAGTCGTATTTCAGGATGTGTATCTGTTTGACGACACTATCCTCAACAATATTCGCATGGCCAAACCTGATGCCACTGATGTGGAGGTGGAAGCAGCAGCTAGAGCCGCTAACTGTCATGATTTTATTATGAGATTAGCCCATGGCTACGACACCCGTATTGGTGAAATTGGCGGCACCCTGTCGGGGGGAGAACGTCAGCGGGTTTCCATTGCGCGGGCGATTCTCAAAGATGCGCCAATTGTGCTGTTGGATGAACCTACCTCGGCCCTGGATACGGAGAGCGAAGTTGCCGTCCAAACCGCCATCAATCGCCTGATTGCTGATAAAACCGTCATTGTTATTGCCCATCGTCTGTCCACAGTTGCCGATGCTGATTTGATTTTAGTGCTGGAAGACGGTGAGATTGTGGAGCAAGGGACCAGCTGGGAGTTATTAAACCAAAAAGGGCGCTATGCCAGCTTATGGAATGCACAGCAACAGTCTCAAGGTTGGCGCATTGCAGCTTAGGAGCAAGCGATTGATAAATTCCAAATATATTTAGGCTGACGAGATGTTCCATGGAAGGTCCCTACATCCAAAGGTGGAATTTAAGTAATTTTGCTTGCTTAGTAACATAGTGGTATTGCAGATTCTCGGTGCACCTTAACTGCGGAATGTAGCATAATGGCGTTACAAATTTGGTGCGCCACTTGCAAGCCAGCTGAATGGGAACATTCTCAACGTCAGCAGCAGCATATTTTTTTAACCACCAGATCCCCCCTGGGGGGATATAGTAGATGTAACCACCAGATCCCCCCAGGGGGGATCTGGTGGTTATGTTTGAAAAATTTGAAAAATTTGGATTTTTAGTATGTGGGTACAACGTCCTCGATGGTTGCGTGGTTTGGCCAACCCCGTTTTCGCTAGGCTTTATATGGCTCAAACCATCAATTTGGTGGGGGAATCTCTCACCTGGTTAGGTCTGGCTTTATTAGCGTTTGAGTTAGCGGGTGAAAAGTCAGGAACTATTTTGGCGGGAGCTCTCACCCTACGAGTCTTAGCCTTTGTTGTCTTGGCTCCGATTGCAGGCGCGATCGCAGATCAGATCGATCGCAAACGTCTGATGATCACCACGCATCTGATCCGCATGGGGATTGTCTGTTTATTACCCTTTATTTCTCAACCCTGGCATATCTACGCGATAGTGTTCTCGCTAAATGTGTTCTATGCCTTTTTCACCCCCACCTACAAAGCCACAATTCCTTTAGTCACCACTGCCGACGAATGTCCCAAGGCCATTGCCCTATCCAGTGCGACCTATCAGCTGCTTGGGGTTTTAGGTCCCGGCTTGGCAGGTGGTATTGCGGCCTGGGTCGGTACACGGCAGGTCTTTTTTCTAGATGCGATGACATTTTTGGTGGCGGCCGTTTTGATTGCTACTCTACCGGGGCACCTGCGAGCAGCCGACTATGGGGCTGTAGATAAGAGAAAAAATACCAAAGCTGTTGAAACCGTTATCCGAAACGTTAGAATGGGAACCAGTTGTTTATTCACCGATCCGCCCATTCGCTATGCGCTGATGCTGCAATTGATTGCTGCGATCGCAGGGGCACAAATTTTGGTAAATACGGTGGGCTATGTCCAGGGTACTCTGGAACTGGGTAAGCTCGAATACGGCTGGGTGATGGCTGCCTTTGGCATTGGAGCCACCTTCACCTCCATTAGTTTAGGCAATGCCAAAAAAAGGCGTAGTCCCATTCTGTTGACCAGCATTGGTGGAATTTTGGTTACCCTGACGCTGATGACGGCCAATCTTGTCGGTTTTAATATTCTTTTGTTGCTATGGGCTATGGCTGGTATGGGAGACACCCTGGTTAATGTGCCGACCCAAACCCTAATTGCTAGTCGGGTAGCAAAAGAAGCCCAGGGCCGAGTATATGGTGCTCAATTTGCCTGGAGCCATTTTTGGTGGGCCTTGGCCTATCCACTGGCAGGCTGGTTAGCTATCTATTCTCCCAATTATCATTTTCTCTATAGCAGTTTCATTGGGGCTGTTATTTTTATGGTTGTGTACCTGTGCTTAAAACCTCAACATCTTACCCAGCTCCAGACCGGGCTCTGGCATGAGCACGAACACATTCACGATGAATACCATGTTCATGATCATAGTACTGGGCATCACAGTCATTTGCATTTCCATGAAGCCATGCAACCTGGTCTTAGCCATTCAGCTTCATCTTAAGGAGATAGGGAGAACAGTAAAGCTCTCTGTAATCTTCTCCTGTTCTATTGCTCTATTTCTTGTCTTCCTTTTATCGCCCATCCATCCACAACTAAAATCTTACCCAAACTTCTATAACTAGCAAACACACCAGCTGTGAGTCCCCTGATCACAACCATACACTCGATCAGAGAGTCTTCAGATTTTTGTGTAAGCCCTTTACTTGTCAATGGGGAAGCGCTCTGGAAATAGGATAGCAAAATGTGAGGTTGCTGCCTTCCAATTCTTAATGGGCCGTGTCCATCGTTTTGAAATATTTCTCATCGCGAGATACATGAGTTTGATAACAGCCATCTCATTGGGAAAGACTGCTTTAGTTTTAATCACTTTACGCAGAGAGCGATTGAGCGATTCAATGGCATTGGTGGTGTAAATCACTCGTCGAATCTCCATGGGATAATCGAAGAGGGGAACGACATTCTCCCAATGACGAATCCAGATTTGGCTAATGGCGGAATATTTGTCATCCCACTTGGCCGCAAAGTCATCTAAGGCAGATTCAGCTTCCTCTAGTGTGGCGGCTCGATAGATCGGTTTGAGGTCAGCTGCGACCTCTCGACTATCTTTCCACGGTACATAACGTAGACAGTTGCGAATCAGATGAACAATACACAGCTGCACCTGGGTGTGGGGATAGACTGCCTCAATGGCCTTAGGAAAGCCGTTAAGCCCATCACAACAGGCAATCAGATATCATTAAGTCCCCGATTTTTGAGGTCAGTGAGGACCTTGAGCCAGAATTTAGCCCCTTCGGCTTCGGCCTCGCCAATCCATAGCCCCAGGAGGACTTTTGTCCCGTCTCGGTCGATAGCAAGCGACACATAAACGGCGCGTTTGCTCACAAGCCCTGCGACCTTGATAATAACATACAGAACATCG
>CALBPH010000688.1 GCA_937899365.1 uncultured Leptolyngbya sp. | reverse complement strand
ATCTCAATCATTGTTGTCTATACGTCACGTTAGAACCCTGTCCCATGTGTGCTGGTGCAATTGTCAACGCCCGGCTGGGTTTACTAGTGTATGGCACCGATGATCCAAAAACTGGGGCAATCCGTTCTGTGTTGAATGTGCCAGATGGACCAGCGTCTAACCATCGATTAGCCGTACAGGGGGGAATTCTCGCATCTTCCTGCCAGCAGCAGTTACAAAACTGGTTTCGTCAGAGACGGCAGTGAAAGTGTCCCTTACTAGGCTGTGGCAAACCTGAACAAAGGTTTATGGTATGTATACGAATGCGGAGCTTGAGTATCGTTGAGCACATGGCTCATATATGGGCGGCGGGCTCATTCATAAGCAATGGCTAGCGAAATCTAAATTCCGATTTGGGTGTGTTCTTCATTTTCCTGAGCATCGCTAATGGCCTTTAGTCCACAATTTTTGCTTCACAGGCAGCCGACACCAGACGCAGCCCATGCGCCTGGTCAGTCGAAGCTATCTCCCTGGCTGGCGCCGCTAGTGTACAAAATTGGTGAAGATCTGCTATTGCCAAATTTCTTTAAAGCAATTCGTATTACCGGTCAGGAGAATATTCCCACCAGCGGTCCTGTTGTGTTTGCCCCCACCCATCGCTCCCGGTGGGATGCGCTGCTGGTAGGACTGGTGGGCCATCGAACTACGGGCCGCTACCTGCGCTTTATGGTTACGGCTGATGAGGTCTACGGTTTGCAAGGCTGGGCCATTAGACGACTGGGGGGGTTTCCGGTGGATGTGAGACGACCTGCGATCGCAACCCTACGCCACGGAATGCAGCTGCTCCGAAACCAGGAAACACTGGTGATTTTTCCTGAGGGGGATATTTTTCGCCAAAAGCAGATACAGCGTCTCAAACCCGGTCTGGCTCGATTGGCTTTGCAGGCCGAACAGTCCACACCAAACCTGGGGGTTAAGGTTCTACCCCTCTATTTTGACTACGATAGCCCTCGACCCAGCCTAGGAAGCAGTGTCGAGGTACGCATTGGCCAACCCCTCGACGTTAACCATTACCTCACCTCTGGTTCGGCCAAGCAGCAGGCCATGCGGCTAACTGCAGACCTCAAGCAATCGTTAGAATCCCTGGCCAATATCGAACGGCCCTTAGAACTGGTCGCCTAAGACAGGGGTGGTCTGAGAAAGCCAGGTAGTGTTTGCCCAGATCCCCTTAGACTTCGTCAGGATCAATGCCCAATGCTTTGAGTTTGGCCGCCAGCCGCTCTGCTCGTGCCTGTTCCTGGGCGGCTCGTACCTGCTCTTGTTGAATTTTTTCCTCTGGTGTGGGCAGTCGATTACCCGTCTGGTCATACCAGTAGAGCCATTCCCGCTCGCGCCCCAAATATAGGCCGCGATCTCGCCCCAGCCCTAACCCGACCTCAGGTAGCCAAACCGGATTTCCATCTAATAGCTGATAGTTACCATTGACTAATTTATAAATCTCTAGCGGTTCTCGATGGCGACGGGAGCGACGGGTGGGCACATAGATGGCGTAATAAAGCACACCTAACTCCGCATAGCTTTTTTTCTTGCGTTCATACTCACCCCCGTAGGTTTTAGACACAACTTCTAACGCCAGAATGGGGGGAATATTCTCCTCTTCCCATAACACGTAGCTCAGGCGCCCCTCTTCACCAATAAATCGTTCAACACCCAGACTCAGAAAGCCATCTGGCACAATTGGTGGCTGCTCCGGAGCAAAATATATCGCCATATCCACCCCAAAAAACCAGTTCAGTTTATGGGGCCAAACCATTGCCAGAATCGCCTCTAGCAAATTGGGAATCAGATTCTGTAACTCATTGTCCACAGGGGTATCGTCCGAGTCGGGTAGCTCAGCAGAGGATGGCAGGCACTGTTTTGGGTCGTACTGTAAAACCATGATCATGGATTGGGCTGGAGCTATTCTAGCGGTTATCCCTAAGCATCACAGGCAGACTCAATGATTTGTTGCTGTGTGGTTACTAATTCGGCTGAGGGGGTTTCCACGGCAAACAAGGCTTGGATGGCGTCTAGACGTAACCCCTGCTCTACAAAGTACTCGGCTCGTTGAATGGCGTCCCAGACCTCTGGTGGTGCGTCCGTATTTTTTGTCGTCGCCATGGCCAAATCTTGGCTTATTAGCTGACGCTCAGCTTCAGACAATAGGCGAAAGTCAGGAAATTTTGTCGGGCTGTCGGCATCGGCATCTAGATACACATCTAAACGATAGACCTGCTCAGACCGTAAGGGCTCACCATCGTAGACAACGTGGGTGGCGGCAGCGGTGGGGCTGTATTCCCAAAAAACAACATTGGTGGCCTCTTCGCGCAGGGCCAGCTTTTCGATACTGCCAGGTTTGAAAACAATCACAGGGTGTTCATGCCAAATAGTCGGCGTTCCCACCCCAGCCGTTGCCGGCGCAACCACGCAGAGATCGCCACGGGAGATTAGGGGTGTGTCATCGTCGTCATCGTCAAAAATGCGGCTAAAAATGTTGTTTAGCTGTGATGTCGGTTGGGCTTCAGCCGTGGGTAGGGTGAGAACCCCCAGGGCCGCTAAGAACAAACATAATAATTTGGTATAAATAAACAGGTTTTTCATGGTTGTTTCCTTAGTATTTTCGGCATTGCTGATCCTCGGGATGATTTTATCTGCAAGATACTGTCAAATAGCATGTCTAACCGATCGGTTCATCCTCTAAATCAGCAATGGCATATTTTCTAGTTCTAGATATTTTCTAGATAACAATCCGTTGGCTGATCTACTGGCGTTTAGGGCTAGTACGCTGGACGCCAGGCATGTGGTAAAGCCAAACCGTAGCCGTTGGCAATAGCCATGGCCACAGAAGAGATAGGGTAATGTGCGCCTGGAGACCCACAAGACCATAGGTGGCACTAAATAGAATAGCGCCCAGCAGACGCTGCCGGAATGACAGATTGTATCGCTTGGCAGCGATAACAGACCCTGCCCCCAGCAAAGAAGACAGCCCCACTAACCACAGGGTGGGCACTAAAAGAACCCGATGATCTCGCATAAAGTGATGCACCGCATAGGCGTGGGTTTCGGTACCTGTAAATCGAATCGGTGGGTAGAAAGACTGTTCGGGGTGCTGCTGACGATGCCAGTAAACAACAGCAGGGGGGACGTTTGTATAGTCTTGGGTGTCACCCAGGCCAGCGCCGCTGTAGCCCCCGGCACCAATGAGGATTACCTGGTTTTTCCAATCGGCGGGCAGGTCCGGTTGATTGGCCAGGTCTGTTGTCAATAGGTCTGAAGAGGACAGGGGATAGTAGACCTGATGGATTGGAATGGAAAAATCTAAAATGGGCTGGAACCAGCGCTGGTTAAAGAAACGCGATAGATAGGAGAGACGTAGCTCGGCGAGCGTATTAAGTGGAAGATTATCTCCTTGGGTATCAATGCTATTAAGAAGCTGTGGTTTGAGACGGGTTTCACTGGCTGTGGAGGGGACAATGGCACCGCCGCCCAGCCGTGCGAGGGCTAATAAATAGGCAACGGGACAGCGGTTCTGGCAGTGGTCATAGGGGGGTTTTAGATAGTTCCAGGGGGCGTTGGCCAGCCCTTGCATACTCCAGTTGAAATCGGTCACCCCAGGACGGGGACCAATTTCTTCTCCGCGACTGACAACAGAGCCCAGCACAAGCCAGCTGCCCCGATTAGCAGCATTTTCTAAGGACTGTCTCAAAATCGACTGGTTGTCATCCTGACGTCGATCAAAGAGATAATCGATGCCAATGACGGGATTTTCGACGGTTGAGAGACTATCGACCAGACTGGCAATGTAGCTCCAATCCATTTGATAGGGGCTAAAGTCGTCAATGTCGGAGACGGCCTTGTCATCAATTTGAACTAACACCACTGGGGGGGAGTCGGTGGCGGGAATTTGCTGGGTGACTTGGCGGTAGACAGACTGACTGTAAAGCCGCTGAGCCAGCAGCCAGTCGCGGATGGATGGGGTAATGGAAAGAAGTGAGATCGCACGCAGTAACAGCCCCTGCTTCACACTGGGCAACCAAGGATCTAGCCACGCCTTCCACCCCACGGGCTGTAGTTGAAACAGCTCGGCCCCACGGTGGCTAAACAGAGACGGCACCAGGTGGGCCGACGGATACGTGAGCGTGCTTTCTGAGCGCAGGGACTGACTTGCCTTTTGCAGGGCCTTGTGGACATCGTCAAACTGCACCAGCCGCCGTAAAAACTGGGTCAAAAATGCCTGGGCCACTTGGTTGTGGACCGGTTCTCGCATCACCACTACCTGGCTTAATCCCAGGTCCACCAGGGTGTCGGCAATGTCTAACCCTTTGCAGGAGTTAAACAGGGCAAACTGCAACCCATGTTGCTGGGCCTGCTGTAAATAGGGCCCCAGCTCTCGCATGGAAAGATTGGCATTGGGGGCAATGGCAATCTCTCCACCAACGCTATCAGCTTCGTTGCTGTGGCCAAAGAAGAACAGCATGTCCCAGCCGTCAGGGTCACTGATTTTGTGACAGATAGATTGGGCCAGTTCCGTCACATTTACATGGGGTCGCCAGCCTATCTGGTGGATATCGGCCAGGGTGCTCAAGGTGTCAATGGCTTGTAAATCACCGGATAGATCGAGACCGGTCTCGTCACCAATAATCACCAACACTCGGGTCCTACGTCGCTGCTTTTTGGGCGGTGTGGCGGCGGTGCGAATGTTGGCCGGCAGGCGAGCAATGCAAATGGCCTGATGTTGATGAAACTCAGCGCTGACCTCCCAACTCTCCCAGGGGAGTCGGGCCAAATGGATGGGGGTGCAGGTGATAAACAGGGTAATCGCTTCAGGATTAGCCGGGTCTAGGATAGCGGCCTTACCCAACTGGCGACGAATTGGAAACAGCGGTTCGCTACGCAGCCAGCGATGAAACTCTGAGAGTAGTTTGGCCTCTGCCTGTACCAGCTGACTATGCCAATCGGTGCGCGCCGGTGAGATTTGCCCAGTAACGCCAGCCCGACCCCGCATCAGGTGGTCATCACCACCGCCAAATGCAGACTGGTAATACCCCAGATAGGCCCGCTGCCATCGCTGGTGGAGCACCGTCAGCAGGTCTGGGTAGGGCAGCTGGGCCATCAGCCGTTGTCCCTGGCCCCAAGCCAGCTCAAAGAAGCACGTTTGGCCTATTTGGTTAACGGTTAGGCGATAGGTTGGGGCCATTGCGTTTGGAGTTGACTAAACCGCTGTATTTCTATAAATCGGGTAGCTATTCATTGAGCGTGAATAACTGCCCAATTTACAGAAATATGATGATTTGACACAGTCCATGAATCAATTTTCAGTATTTTCACTGTCTAGATAATAATGAACGTACCCAGACTTCGGGTTGAAAATTTAATAGCATCGGTCAAATGCACGGAAAAATACCTGAATCCCCCAGGCGAATAAGTTGCACCGTTGGCTAAATCCTCGGTGCTGGTTCTGTCTTTGATTGCCTTGCTTGCTTGTAGACACTTTTGCTTGAAGACTCCTTTGCTTGTAGATGTGATGTATGCCCCCGTCTATCTCCAATGTTTATTAATGGGTGTGGCGCTGTGGCTAGTGCCCGCTACCGCCATGGCTCAGACATTAGAACCCCTGCCCCCTGAGCCTGTCACTCCGTTACTGACTCCCGAGCCTCTACCGGCTCCCGAAGAGTTGCTGCCCCAGCGGGCGGTACCGCCGGGACTGCCCGCTGAGGGGATTGATACGCCGGGCACTTTTGTGGTGAGTTCATTTCGAGTGGTGGGCAGCAGCGTATTTAGCGAGGCCGAGCTGGCGGCGGCAACGGCTGATTTTGTTGGCCGCCCAATTACGTTTTCTGAGCTGTTTGAGGCCAGGGCTGCCGTTACCCAGCTCTATGGGGATGCGGGCTATATTTCGTCCGGGGCGTTTATCCCAGCCGAGCAGCTGATTGATGATGGCGTGGTGACGATTCGGGTGGTTGAAGGGGGGCTAGAAGATATTCAAATTACCGGGCTCAACCATTTAGACCCTGGCTATATTAGTTCTCGCATTGAGGTAAGAAACGATGCGCCGCTCAATGTAAGCCAGCTGGTGGAATCGTTGCAGCTGTTGCAAGTTAATCCGCTGATTGAAAGTTTGTCGGCAGAGCTGGCATCCGGCACCCAAACCGGGGGCAGCATTCTCTGCTGAGAGGTCAAGGAATCCCCCACGATATCAGGCAGGGTCACGCTGGATAATGCTCGCTCCACCACGGTGGGGAGTTTTCAACGCCGGGCGACGGTCTCTAATATCAACCTGTTTGGGAAGGGGGATAGCTTTCTGGTGAGCTATGGCAACACCGATGGCAGCGATACGTGGGATTTGGACTACACCATACCCTTGGGGCCCCACAATACATCCTTGGCCATTGACTATAGCGTCACTGACAGTCGCATCATTGAGGATGCCTTTGATGCCCTAGATATTAGGTCGGACTCGACTAATTTGGCCTTTACCCTACGGCAGCCGATGATTGAAACCCCTACCGAAGAGTTAGCCCTGGCGTTGGAGTTGGATTACAGACGGTCTGAGAGTACGTTCCAATTTGGCGATACTCGACTGCCGTTACTGACTAGCGGCAGTGACGATGGTGTTACACGCATCGCGGCCGTTCGGTTTAGCCAAGAGTGGACCCAGCGGGAGGCGCGGGAGGTGCTGGCGTTGCGATCGCAACTAAGCCTCGGCACCGACTGGTTTGACGCCACCCGTAACTCGGGTGACCGCCCCGACGGTCAGTTTCTGAGCTGGCAGGGGCAGGCCCAGTGGGTCAAAGCCTTGGACCGCGACAGTCTCTTTCTAGCTAGACTCACGGGGCAGCTGTCGGATGGGCCACTGCTGTCGTTAGAGCAGTTTCGCCTGGGGGGACAGGGGAGTGTGCGGGGCTACCGACAAGACCAGACCACCACGGACAATGGCGTATTTGCCTCGGTGGAAATGCGGCTGCCGCTGTTTGAAGTGCCTAGTCTCGATAGCACGGTGCAGATTGCTCCGTTTGTTGACTATGGCATGGGTTGGAATAACGGCGGACGGGCCGATCCGGACCCAAATCATCTGCTGAGTATCGGGACCGGGCTGCTGTGGCAAACGAGCGATCGCATCACCGCCCGTCTGGATTTTGGTATTCCTCTAATTGACCCTGGGGACGAGGGCAATTCCCTGCAAGAAGCCGGCATTCTCTTTAGCATCACGGGTCGTCTTTTCTGACAGGTGCCATCAGCACCGTTAGCAAAGACTTGCCCAGAAGACACCTAACTTTTCTCGGCCCAGCCCCGTAAATTTACTGAAACTTTATCCGACGACCAAATCAGGAAATGTTAGTATTCTGCCTAAATTATCTGTATAAGCAATACGTCCAGATCCTTGACGGCTCAGGTCTTAAGCCAAGTTTTATCGAGTTCTGTAGGTCTAACACGGCTGGGAGGTTTTGCGTGGGAAATGTGCGATCGCAACAGAAGTTTGCTACAGGGCTAGCGGGAACCGCCATGGCGGGCGGACTGCTGCTGTCAGGGGCCGCCATGGCTCAGATTGTCCCCGATGCCACCCTTGGTAATGAAGCCAGCACCGTTACCACCGATAGTCCCATTCGCGGTGCCAACGGTGACCTAATCGAAGGTGGGGCTCTGCGCGGAGACGATCTCTTCCACAGTTTTGAAGACTTTAATGTCAACGATCTCCAGCGAGTATATTTTGCCAACCCGGCAGCGATTGACTCTATTTTTAGCCGCGTAACCGGCAACAATATTTCCGAGATTCTAGGCACCCTTGGGGTTGATGGCGATGCCGATTTGTATTTCCTCAATCCCAACGGTGTTGTCTTTGGAGAAAACGCCCAGCTAGATATTGCCGGGTCGCTGTTTGTCAGCACCGCCGATGGATTTGACTGGGGAGAGGGCTTAGTTTATAGCGCCACCGACCCCAATGCACCGCCGTTGCTGGCCGTATCCCTCACACCGGGGCTACAGCTCAGCGCCACCCAGCGGGCTATTGAGAATAACGGCAGTCTCTCGGTTGGAGAAGACCTAACCCTGGTCAGCGGAGAGTTAACCCTAACAGGCGAATTGCTAGCGGGAGAAACCCTGTCCCTATTAGCCACAGATACCCTCAAGATTCGCGATAGCCAGACCCAACCCTTTATTGCATCCGCCGGTGACAGTTTGTTGGTTGAGGGCAATAATCTGATCGATATTTTTGCCCTCAACCATCCAGACAGTGGTTTGTTCTCCGGGGCAGACATGGTGCTTCGCTCAGACAATACCGTCATCGGCGATGCCCATTACTTTTCTGGGGGTTCATTTCGCATTGAACAGCTAGACGGCAGCGCTGGCGACCTAACCAGCCCCAACGACCCAGTCATTTTAGCTGTTGGGGATGTGGGTATCGGTGACTATCAAGACGGGGCCTCATTACATGTGCTGGCCGGGGGAAGCATCATCCTTGGTAATGTGGTGATCAACCAGACGGGCTCAGTTGACGACACCATTGGCCCCAACAGTTCCAACCCGCTTTTTCAAGCCCTGTCGACGGTTACATTGAGCGACGGCAGTACGGCTGTGATTGATGGCGCTACTCGACCCACGCTAGATGTACGCGCCGGTGTAGATTGGAGTCAGTTCCCTGGTTTTCCCGGCGGGGCCATCGAAACGCCCCCCGGTTCTGTGGGTCCTATCTTTAACCCCACACCTAACGGCAGCCTGATCTTAATTGGTAACGTAGATGCCAGACGAGAGAATGCGGCTGCTTTTGAAAACAGCAATATTTTTATCACCAATCAGTTTAATCGCAATGCCGCCCTCCCCACGGATGCGGTGACCAGCAGTGTCTCCATCGGCAACATTAACGCGTCCACAGGTCAGGAGCAAACGACTGAAATTGTCCAGGCTGGGGATGTTGTTATTGATTCGTT
>CALBPH010000687.1 GCA_937899365.1 uncultured Leptolyngbya sp. | reverse complement strand
GTTCATGGGTAACCATGACAACCGTAATGCCCCCCTGGTTTAGCTCAGCAAAAATCGCCATGACCTCTTCGGTGGTGGTGGTATCCAGGGCACCGGTCGGTTCGTCGGCCAGCAGCAGCAGCGGCCGATTCACAATGGCTCGAGCAATGGCCACTCGCTGTTGTTGCCCCCCCGATAGCTGGCTGGGTTTGTTCATCAGTCGATTCCCCAGCCCCACCCGCTGTAGGGCCGCTGCCGCCCGTTCTCGACGTTCGGCGGCGGCCACTCCTCCATACACCATGGGCAACGCGACATTATCCAGGGCACTTAGCTGGGGCAGCAGATGAAACTGTTGAAATACAAATCCAATTTTGCGATTGCGAATGGCGGCTAGGGTATCGTCGTCTAACTGGGCCACATCTTGACCATCAAAGAAATAGTGACCCTCGGTGGGGCGGTCCAAACAGCCAATCACATTCATGGCCGTGGACTTGCCTGACCCCGAAGGACCCATAATTGAGCAATAATCTCCCTGGTCAATGGTCAGACTGACATCCCACAGCGCTTTTACTTCGGTGTTGCCGCTGCCATAGAGTTTGGAAATGTGGCTGAGGTTGATGAGGGTGGGCATGGGTACGTTCCTAAATGCTTCTGAGGGCCACAATCGGATCTAATTTGGCAGCTTGGCGGGCCGGGATAACGCCAAAAAATAGCCCGATGCTACCGGAGATACCCACGGCGATGACAATAACACTGACTGAGGCGGAGGCTTCAAAGGGGGTGAGCAAACTGAGCAGACCAGTGCCGCTAATACCCAGCAGCGTGCCGATGGCACCGCCAGCGGCGGATAGAATAATCGCCTCAATTAAAAACTGGATCAGAATATCGTTACGGGAGGCTCCGACCGCTTTGCGTAGGCCGATTTCCTGGGTGCGTTCACGCACGGATACCAGCATGATATTCATGATGCCGATGCCGCCGACCAAGAGAGAGATGCTTGCGATCGCAGCCAGCATCAGCGTCAGGGCGCTAGTAATCGTATCGGCAATGGAAAGCAGCGTATCCTGGTTTTGGATAAAGAAATCATCCTCGTCAGGATCAACAATGCCGTGGCGCAGACGCAACAGGTTGGTAATCTGAAATTCCGCCGTTTGCATACTGTCAGCATTGCGAGCCGTTGCCGAAATAAAGCTCACCTCAATTCCGTAGGGAGAGGTCCGCCCCACAATCCGACTTGCCTGGGTGGTGATGGGAATAATCACCGCATCGTCGTAGTTAACCCCTAGGTTAGATCCCTGGAGTTCTAACACCCCCACCACTTCAAAGGCAATGTTGTTGATGCGTAAGGACTGCCCCAGGGCCACCTGATCCTCAAACAGACGCTCAGCCAAGGAATTTCCCAGCACCGCAACGGCACTGGTGCGCTGCAGGTCCAGATCAGAAATAAACCGCCCCTGGTCCATAGTGAAATTACGAACAGTGATAAACGCCGGATTGGTACCAATCACACTGGCATTGGCATTCCGGTTAAAAAATGAAATCAGCCCCGGAGTTGTATTTTCAGCCGCGACATCAATCACCGAGGGCACCTGTTCGGCAATGGCCTCTGCATCGGCCAGCACTAGGTTACGAGCAAGTTCTAAACCGCCCAGCCGACGAGTCTCTCGGTTCCCCGGCACAATAAACAAAATATTGGGCCCCAGACTCTGGAGCTGCTCATTAATATAGCGACGTCCCCCTTCCCCAAGACCCACCATAGAAATAACCGACGCATTACCGATGATGATGCCCAACATGGTTAGGCTGCTGCGAAGCTTGCTGGCAGTCAGGGTTTTAACCGCCATTGTGAGACTTTCGCGAAAATCCATATAACAACGTTGAGCCTTGAATAAAAAAGGTAGCGCCTGGCACAGGGTGAACCGCCCGAGCACACTACCACCAGAATAAACCCAAGATTGGATAACGACATTTATGACAAAAGGGCTCCTAGAAAAGGAGCCCTTTTGTTGGTCGGAATGTTTATGAGTTGGGGGCAGTGCCCACCCTACTGGATTACGCCAGAGAGCTTAAATAATCATGCCGTCAGGAATCACTGCATTTTTCAGAACAACGACGATGCCGCTACGGATGTAGAAACCGAGGTCTTCCCGTTCAGCTTCCTGAATGTTTTCCTTATTGACGATTTTCACATTGCGACCAATGCGAGCATTTTTATCCACAATGGCCTGCTTAATTACAGTGCCCTCACCGATACCCACGGGCACTTTGCCACGGGTCAGGTGCTGGATACTCTCATTCGCAGACTCGTAGTAGTCAGAGCCCATCAGTAGAGCATTTTCAATCTCGCAGTTGGCACCAATGCGCTGGCGTAGTCCAATGACGGTGCGGGTAATGTTGCACTGCTTGAGGATACAGCCATCGCCCACAATCGATTGGGTGATTTTACAATCGAGCACTTTACTGGGGGGAAGATAGCGAGCCCTGGTATAAATCGGTGCGTCTTCGTCGTAGAAACTAAAGGGCGGATGGGGCTGCTCGGTCAGGGCCAGGTTGGAATTGAAAAATGCCTCAATGGTTCCAATATCTTCCCAGTAACCATCAAAGAGATAGGCCTGAACATTGTAGTCACGGGCAGAGCCAGGAATAATCTCCTTACCAAAGTCAGTTTGCTCAGGAGACCGTCGCAGTAGGTCAATCAGAGCCTGCTTCTTAAAGACGTAAATGCCCATGGAAGCAATAAACGGCTTTTCCTTGGCCTGTCCAGCATCAAGCCCCAGGGTGGTGGTGTCCACCTTCATGCCTTCAAGGGCATCACCCTTAGGCTTTTCATAGAAGTCAACCACCCGACCGGAGGTGTCAATTTTCATCAGACCAAAGCTAGGGGCAACTTTGTAACCCACGGGAACCACCGACAGCGTGACATCAGCCCCCGTACTGCGGTGACGCTCCACAAATAGCCGATAGTCCATGCGGTAGAGGTGATCGCCTGAGAGGATGATGACGTCATCCACATCCCAGCTTTCAAACAGCCACAGGTACTTACGAACCGCATCGGCAGTGCCCTGGAACCAGCTAGGGCTCTCTGGGGTTTGCTGGGCAGCCAGCACTTCGACAAAGCCATCACTAAATTGAGAAAAGTTGTAGGCGCGAGTGATATGGCGATTGAGCGACGCTGAATTAAACTGCGTGAGGACGTAGATCTTGAGAATTTCAGAGTTGATACAGTTACTAACTGGAATATCAATCAGTCGATATTTACCGGCCAGGGGAACTGCGGGCTTTGCACGAAATTTGGTTAATGGGTAGCGGCGAGTGCCAGCACCACCGCCGAGAATAATCGAAAGAACTCTTTTCACAGGCTCGTCTCACTAGCGCAGTTTGTTAATTCATTATTTAGTTTGAGGCTGTATCTAACCCTTGACAAGAGGTTGCAACAATTTATTTTTGGTTTGTGTTCTCAGATACCTGGGAATGGGGATCGCCCTAAGGCCATTCTTATGGCCGTTATAAGCTAACTAAATGAAACGAGCTGATCAGTCCGGTGATGTCACCTCAAAACCATGTATCACTATGGCAGCCGGGAATTTTCATAGCTCTACTTGAGTCATGATTTAGAGTTATTAATTAGCAAAATATGACTGTTTAAAAACACTTAAAGAGCTCTATTTTTAGAGCCCAAAAATAACCGCAGGCACGGGTTATTTTTGTCGTCAAAATTATCTCGATCGTCAGCTTTTGCAAGCCTTAATCAGATACTGAGCTAAAGCCTGGCCAATTTGGGCGTTTGCTGCTGATCTAGAGGACCATGCTCCAGCACGTGCCGGGCCACATCACGAATAATTTGCCGAAGCCGACCCTGGTTGGCACTTTTATCAATGGTTACGGTCATGACGTAGCGCTCCTCACCCACTTTGAACGCAACGGTGCTACCAATGACCGATGAGTTTTGCCCTGTCTTTTCGCCAATCCAAAAAATATCGGGTTTCTCTTTAATTAGGGCCCGGTAGCCAAAATCAAGATCATATTGCCCCACCAGGGCATTGAGAATTTCTTCGTCGCTGGCTTTGGTAAAGCTATAGATGCGCATCATCATCTGGGTGAGCTCATCAGCCGTACTGCGATTTCTCCCAGCCCCCATGCTTTTGGGATAGGTGCTGGCGCCAACCAGCTTGTGTCCGATGGTGGTTTCAGAAAACCCTTCAGCCTTGAGCGCCGCATTGATAGTGTCGTAGCCCATGTAGTCGACCAGCTGATTGGTGGCAATGTTATTACTTTCAGTAATCATGCGCACCATCACCTCCCGTAGGGTGTAGGTCTTGTCGACAAAGATTTTTGCCCCCTGGGCATTTTCGGTAAAATTGCTCGGATCAATATAGATCTGCTCATCTAGGCTAGCTTTACCGGTGCTTACCTGATGCATCAGGGCTACAGCAATGGGCAGTTTTACCAAGCTGGCTAAGCTCACGGGGGGCACATTGCCACGAAACGCGCGACACTCATCTGTCTCTAGTTGACAAAGCGATATGCGCACGGTGTTTGGATTACCACTGGCTGCCGCAATCGGGGCCAAAAAGTCAGAGCGCTCCTGGCTGATGCGACGATCAACCAGGGTGGCAATGGTGCTGTACTCTTTGAGTTTTGCTTGAGCCTGGGAGTACTGGGCCGAGCCATTATCGATGGATGCCAGGATATTGACGGCATCTTGCCAAAGCTGTTTTTCTTGCTGGCTAAGCTCAGGGGTGCTGCCCTGACTGCGTAGGGCTAGGGCCTGCTGAGCCAGTCTGATGGCCAGGTTATAGCTACCGGCTGCCTGCTCTTTTTGGAGGGCACGTTGCGTCAGGTTATGGCTAAGCTGCGTCAGTGTTATGTAGGGTTTGACAACACCATTGGTATCGAATGGTTGCAGCTGTGGCTGGGATACTAAATCTGCATTAGCATCACCCATCGCAGCTAAGGTTGAGGGGCCGGTTAACTCCTTGGCGGCGGCTACCCACTCCGATGGCAGACGAGGAACCACTAGCATTGCCAACCCGGCGACACTGCTAGATAGCAATAACAGTCGCAACCAGGTTTGACGCCAAATAGGCTTAGGAGTAGAACGGAAAATGATCATACACGCCTATAAACCAACACAACGATAGCGATTGACGACGGTTTTCAGAAAAGCAATAGCTGTATCAGTTATGGGTATTATCCCTGAGATCTCGTTATTAAATACACTAAGTGCCTATTAAAGATTTAATAGAAAAATAATAGAAAAGATTGTACTCAGCTACACATTTCTGGCAAAACCTTAAAGGATCCATGGGGATGTTTAGGGCTGTGTTGCGCTCGATGGCCTCGATCTGTTCAGAAAGCCGTGACCTAAGGATGGGATCTAGTCCCTGTAACCTAAGCTCTATATAGGTATTCACCTCACCGGAGGCTGAACCGAAAAATTTAATGTTTGCAGAGTAAAGATCGCACGGGCAGTCCTAGATTAAGGGTTTTGACAATGGCTAGACTTGTCGTCACCACCCTTGTCATTCCCACCTATACTGTTAGGTTGGAATTGCTAGGCATACTAAATAAGGAGCCCGAATGTCAGTCATCCGCACGTTGCAGCAACAGCTCACCCAAAAAGAGCGTACTGCGGTTGAAATTACTCAAGATTATTTAGATCGGTTGCAGGCGTTAGAGCCTAAACTCCACAGTTTTTTGGCCGTGACATCGGACAAGGCATTGGCCCAGGCCCAACAGGTAGATGATGCGATCGCAGCTGGCACATCCCTCGGTCCCCTAGCCGGTATTCCCATTGCCCTTAAGGATAACCTCTGCACCAAGGGCATTCGCACCACCTGCGCTTCAAAAATCTTGGAGGGTTTTGTTCCCCCCTATGAATCGACCGTAACCCAGCGCCTGGCCGACGCGGGGGCAATTTTCCTTGGCAAAACCAATATGGATGAGTTTGCCATGGGCAGCTCCACTGAGAACTCCGCCTATCAGCTGACGGCTAACCCCTGGAATATCAGCTGTGTACCTGGTGGGTCTTCGGGTGGGTCCGCCGCCGCTGTGGCTGCTGACCAGGCTCCCATTTCCCTGGGTTCAGATACGGGGGGCTCCATCCGTCAGCCCGCTGCCTACTGTGGCGTGGTGGGCATGAAACCCACCTATGGTTTGGTATCCCGCTTTGGTCTGGTGGCCTTTGCCTCATCGCTGGATCAGATTGGTCCCTTTAGCCGCACGGTGGAAGATGCGGCGATTTTATTAGGTGCGATCGCAGGTCACGATACCAAAGACTCCACCAGCCTCAAGGTCACCATTCCCGACTACACCCAGCATCTAAAAACTGACCTTAAGGGCAAGCGCATCGGTCTGGTCAAAGAAACCTTTGGCGAAGGCATAGATAAGGATGTGGCCACCGCCATGGATGCCGCCATTGAGCAAATGAAGAAACTGGGCGCTGAGATCGTCGAAATCTCTTGCCCTAACTTCAAGTATGGACTGCCCACTTATTACATCATTGCTCCGTCAGAAGCCTCTTCGAACTTAGCCCGCTATGACGGCGTGCGCTATGGTCAGCGCGCTGAAACCGACAACCTGCTATCGATGTACAAGCAAACCCGCGCCGAAGGATTTGGTGCCGAGGTAAAACGCCGCATCATGATCGGGACCTATGCTCTTTCGGCAGGCTACTACGATGCCTACTATCTTCAGGCCCAGAAAGTACGCACCCTGATCAAGCAGGATTTTGAAGCGGCATTCAAAGATGTGGATGTGTTGATGACACCGACAGTACCCAGTACGGCCTTTAAAGCAGGGGCTAAAGTCGACGATCCGCTGAGCATGTATCTGTCTGACCTGATGACCATCACCGTAAATCTGGCGGGTCTACCCGGCCTTAGTTTGCCCTGTGGATTTGACCAGGCGGGTCTACCCATCGGGATGCAACTGATCGGCAATGCCCTACGGGAAGACACCCTCTTTGAAGTAGCCTCTGCCTATGAACGGGCCACCCCCTGGCATGAAAAGAAGCCAGACGTTTAGGCCAGGGTTTTGTAACTGGTAAATTTTTATGCTCTCACTATAACGTCTGGGTTTAACCATGTATCTCTTAAGAGTGTGGGTATAGATGCTGACATCGGCGGATGGTTTGGTAGGATCGAAGGCTGCACAACCAGCGTGCCGCACGCTGGACGGACGGTGTTTAGTTTGGCTACCTACAGCCGCAAATCAAGGAGAGCTTTCAAAATGGCCCAGATGTACTACGACAGCGACGCAAATCTAGATTTACTCAATGGTAAAACCGTTGCCATCATCGGCTACGGTTCCCAGGGGCACGCCCATGCCCTCAACCTCAAAGACAGCGGCGTCAACGTCGTTGTGGGCCTTTATGAAGGCAGCCGTTCCACGGCCAAAGCAGAAGCCGAAGGCTTAACCGTCAAGTCTGTTTCAGACGCAGCAGCAGCAGCAGACATGATCATGATTTTGCTGCCCGACGAAGTTCAAAAGAGCGTCTATAAAGAAAGCATTGCCCCCAACCTCAGCGCCGGTAACGTACTAGCCTTTGCCCACGGGTTTAACATTAACTTCGCCCAGATCGTGCCCCCAGACGATGTGGACGTGGTCATGATTGCCCCCAAGGGACCGGGGCACCTGGTGCGTCGTACCTATGAACAAGGTCAGGGCGTGCCCGCACTGTTTGCTGTTTATCAGAATGCATCTGGTAAGGCTCGCGATATGGCCATGGCCTATGCCAAAGGCATTGGCGGTACCCGTGCCGGTATTTTAGAAACCACATTCCGTGAAGAGACCGAAACGGACCTCTTTGGTGAGCAGGTCGTGCTGTGTGGTGGTCTGAGCGAACTGATCAAAGCCGGGTTTGAAACCCTGATCGAAGCTGGGTATCAGCCAGAGCTAGCCTATTTTGAGTGTCTCCACGAAGTCAAGCTAATTGTTGACCTGGTGGTTGAAGGTGGTCTGGCCAATATGCGGTATAGCATCTCCAATACGGCTGAGTATGGTGACTATACTCGCGGGCCACGCATCATTACTGAGGACACTAAAAAGGAAATGAAGCAGATCCTCAAGGAGATTCAAACCGGTCAATTTGCCCGTGAATTTGTCCTTGAAAGTCAAGCTGGAAATCCAGGTTTTAATGCCATTCGTCGCCGTGAAGCTGAGCACCCCATCGAAGAAGTTGGCAAGGATTTACGAGCAATGTTTAGCTGGCTGAAGAAAGTCTAAGACTGCATTTTCAAAATAAAAAACCTGGGTGGAATAGTTAAGAGTGAGTGCTCACTACCCAGTTTTTATAAGCGGGAGGGGGATTTAAATCCCCCTCCCGCTTATGCTATTTATTATTTATTAATAATGAGCTTTTTTCATTCATTAAATTTTTTAGGTCTTTTTTTAGATCTCTTGATATCTTTCTGATCTCGTTTGGGAAGTTTAGTGGCAATAAGCCTAATTTAGCTATTTTATTTAGTAGCTACTGTCGTATTTTAGGGCTCGTTAAAGCTCATTAAATAAGTTAGCTAGGGAAGTAAACCTGTGATCAAGCCCTCTGATAAAGTCCTAATCGGTTGGATAACCCTACTCGCTACATTTGCCTCAGCCAATTTAGGGCAGGTTAGTGCCAATGAGTTGGCCAACCCGCAGCCGTCGGCTAGTGCTACTGATTGGGAGTCTGCTCAAGGGGCTGACGTCGCCGCAGCAGCTAATACCTCTGTCGCTAACAATCTAGAAAGTATTGACCCACAAGGCAGCCAGCAGCTCGAGGTTAGTTCCCAACCCCCGCTGCCTGCTTCGCAGAAAACCGAAGCGGTGGCAGCCTCTGTGGCATCACCGGAGCCACCAGCTCAGGCTACTGACAGGGCGGCTAAGCTTGAGCATTTAGTAGCAACGGCCAGTCGTCAGCCGTTACCGGTTGCTTCACCCCAGGTAAGTGTAGCCCCCGAGCAGCAGCCTGCCCAGGCGATAGACCTGT
>CALBPH010000686.1 GCA_937899365.1 uncultured Leptolyngbya sp. | reverse complement strand
TTAATACGTACTCAACCTGAAAACTATCTGAGAAATGCCATGGGGTTGCCTGAATCCTGCCAGCCTCAGCAGCTGGCGTTATTTGTAATCGTGGATTTAAGCATGGAATTCCTGGCTATGCTCACAGGCTATGGGACCATCTTATATGGTGGGGACATAGCCAAGAATCCTGGGGAATTGTCTGGACGATTAAACCTAGTGTGGCACTGGTTCTTTAAAGGCTAACTGTCTGCATCAACCAGTACTTGATTAAAAAGAGCATCCTCATAGGTTTTTAGCTTAGGGGCAGCTTTAATCCGTTCTTGTTCTACCAAGAAATCAGCGGAATCCTTTAGCACCTGACTGAGGGCACCGGGGGCATCAGGAGTACCCATATATTTCTCAGAGCTTTGCTCTTCGGCACTTAGCCAGATCAGACCATCCATTAGGGCCAGACTTTCTTCCGGTGAAAGTGCAATCTCTGTTGAGATCGCTTCGGAGGCTGCCGCAGGGTCCTCACGATAAAGCTGCACGGCGCTATCAAGTACGTTTACATAGGACGCTATAAAGTCAGGATATTGGGCAGCAAAGGTTTTGTTGACAACGCCCAAGTCTGCCGTGATGATTCCTGTTTCTGCTAGCTCTCCAGATGTGAGAAGGATGTTGGCATTTTCATCTACGAGTCTAGACAGGGTTGGCTGCCAGACAAATGCACCTTCAATATCACCGACTTGCCAAGCCGCTAAGATATCTTGAGGCTGCATGTCAAGAATTTGAATCTCGGCTGGATTGATATTGGCCTGCTTGATGGCTGATAACAGACTAAAGTGAGACGTGGAGCCAAACGGTACAGCAATTGTTTTGCCTGGTAAGTCCTCTATGCCAGCGATGCCTGAAGTCTCGGTAACGGCAAGAGCTTCGCTGTCACCAATCACATTAATAATAAAGTACACCTGGAGAGGGAGATCATCAGCAACAGCGGTTGAAACGGGTACAGAGCCCACTAAACCGACGTCAATCTCACCAGAAGCAATGGCCTCATTAATGCTGGGGCCAGAGTCAAATGCTAGCCACTCAATGGCAACATCAGGAAACTCTGTTTCTACCATGGTGAAACTCTTTGCCAGCACTTCCGGACCCGCTGTTAATTGGTAGCCAATCTTAAACTCTGTGGGTATGGCCCCACTAACAGCAATACTCTCATTGACACCCTCACTGTTTGCTACAGGCTGATTGCAGGCACTAATAGCAACTAAAAGAACAACACTAAATAAGCTGAGCAACCGATAAAGCTGCCGCTTGAGTAAACGATTCAGGATAAACATAAAACTGTATTCCGTAGGCTAAGAAATAAGCTTGAGATTTAGCGGTAGATACGAATTCAGTTAGATCACTAACGAATGTTAACAAACCCAGCTTCTTCAACTAGAGCCTGTCCTTCATTGCTAAGAACAATATCGCCATAGGCTTGCCCTGCGATCGCATCGTCAGATTCTCCCTTTTTTGTGACTACAAATAGTCGCCGAGTCAAGGGATAAGTTCCATTCCTAAACGCATCCTTATTAATCTGGTTGCGCTGTTCAGGGCAGTTAGATAAATCTATGGCAGGAGTTTGGTAAGGGGCAATAAAAGGTCGACCCTCAGCGGTAGCCAGGGGAAGAGTTTTGACTGAACATTGGGGGACAGCCAGGGGGGCAGACACGTAGTAAATACTCCCTGGAATAGAGGCCACTCGCCGTAAAACGGGCGTTGTCTCATTAATGACTTCAACCCGTGCGCTCAAGGGCTCGCCATCTAAAATCCTTTCGACGAAAAAGTTAGCGGTGCCAGAGGTTGATGCCAGCATAGAAAACGGTTGAATGGCCAAATCAGGTCCTCCCACCTCCAACCAGTTGGTAACCTGCCCCAAGAAAATACTCTTAAGCTGATCCAGGGTCAGACCCTCAATATCCAGCTCAGGGTGAACTACGATCGCAATGCCATCAATGGCGACAGGAAGCTGCTGAAGTTCAAATCCTAGGCTATCAGCAATTTCATGCTCTTCAGGTTTAACAGAACGAGACGAGTCAGAAAACGATAGCTCACCTGAAAGCATCATATTGATACCTGTTGTAGAGTTAGGTGCACTACCGAGCGGATCGACGTTACGTAGCTGAAAACCAGGAAATGTCGAGCTAACCAACCGACCAATAACCTGACGAATGGGCACCATGGTGGCACTACCACCATATTTATAGATACCCTGAGGCACAGCAGTTATAGATTTGAGCGCTCCTGAGACTATCTCAGAATCATTTTCAGTTGCATTATTTGCCCTATTAGATGCTCTACGGGGAAGAAAATTACCTGTCAAAGAGAGTAACAGACCAAAAAAACCACCTAGAACAAGCAAAGTGATTAAAAAGATTGTTAGAATCTGGCTTTTTTCCTTATTAAGGTTATTCATGAGTCTGAAGAAATCCCAAAAAAGTGTGTCTAGTATCTATATTCATAAGATTCATAGGTTAAGGATTTATTTAGTAGTTCTAAATATCCTTAAAACGCTATGTCTAGATTAGATTTATGACAGTTTTCTGATTTTCTAATGATTGACTGAGTATCTATACTGAAAGAAAGACCATAGTGTTTTGTCTATTAATCAATCATCTAAAGCCTGATTACTGCCACAGTATTTCTGAACCTTGAAATGGTTTAAGCAAACCGCTTAGTACATTTTTACGGACATGCAATTCCGTAGTCAGGACAAGTAACTATGAAATTGTCAGTATTTACATGCATGTTAGTTTGTATAAACTTGGTTGCAGCTGATAAGCCGTTTCAGTTGATGCAACTCATATTGAATAAGATATTTAGTTAATGATTCCGTCAAGAACGTAATCGAAAACTAATAAAGGTGTCATTAAATACAGAAAATTCTATTTATTAGAGATAGCCAAATAAAAACCGATCACCATTTTTGAGTTCGAATCAACCCTCTGCTTTTGCAATCCATAGTCAGTCTTTTGCGTTCGGCTCAGGGGTGAAGAATTGCAGCAGATTTCATTTATTTCTTCGTTTTAAGCTCTGGAAGCAACAATATTTTCACCGTTGCTGATTTAGAGAATGAACCGATCGGTTGAATATGTCGTAGGGCAGCCCTTTACAGATAAAATCATCCCGAGGCTCAGCAATGCTTGATTAACCGACCCTTCTCAACAAGAACTCAATAATGAGTTGAGAAGGGTCGGTTGTTGGTTCTACTCGCAGAACATTTAACGGAACACTTAACGCAGGTATATCAGCCTAAAACAAGTCCTTATCTGTTACGGCACCATGGCAGCTGGACGAAACTAACCTTGAATATTTTGCCAACACACAGCGCTTGTAGCGAGGTTCAGGCGCCGTCCAATTCTCTCGTCGTTTAGCCAATTCCTCATCCGAGACATTTAGCTGCA
>CALBPH010000685.1 GCA_937899365.1 uncultured Leptolyngbya sp. | reverse complement strand
ATCACCAGCAGCGGCAGGCTATTTACTAAGAGGCTCTGCACCAGAGCGGTATTGTCAGTGGGTTAGGGGTGAATGTTGGTCCTGTTCCGGAGACCGCTCCTAGTAAATATCGCCAACCCCGCTGGCTTACGATTCAGCCAGGGTTAGCCATGGACAATCAGGGCAACCCCATTTTGGTGGCTAATGCCGAAAGCTGTTACCTGTCAGCCCAGCCCGTGACCGAGACGACAATTTATATTGTCCTCAAACATTCAGAGCGGTCGTCTCAATCTGCCATTGTTCAAGAAGCATTTCAAATTTTAGAAAAAGATGTTCCGGCTGAGGCGGATGAAGTAGAGCTGTGTCGGGTGCGATTAGGGGTGGGTGAGGTTGCGATCGCACCCCCAGACGATGTGTTTTCACCCGCTCTCAATCAGCTTGACCTACGCCACCGTCAACGGGTACGTCCCCGAGCTCAGCTCACCGCTAGCGTGTCTGCCTGGTCTCACCGCCGTCCGATTATTTCCCAGTTTGAAGCTCTCTTTGCCACCTTGCCTGGTCTATACCCATCACTCCTCGGCCAGGTGAGACCAGAGGCACTGCAGAGCGATCTCACTCATTTTTCCTACGAAGAGTTTTGTCAGCTAGAGCGTCCAGATAAGCATCACATTGCCCAATACCTACAACAAGGTGGGGTTGTATTAATAGAAACAGCCTCACAACAGCTAAGGGACCTATATCAGGTCGAAGCCGAGCTGCGGAGCGCGTTAGCCATTAGCCGAAGCAGCTTAACCACATCACTCATTGCATCAGCTGAGCAAGAGCTTAGTCAAATTCAAGCCTGTATTACAGAAGCCGTCACAGAACTCACAGAACCCCTATTATCCTTTATGCATAACGAGGGCCTAGATCTCAAACCATTGGCCATGGACTATGTATTGAGACTACAGCCCTTTAGCTTTAGCCGATTGCCCACCCTTAACGGTCAGCCCATCGGTCTCTACGGCTGGGGTGGCTTATTGTTACTCATCGGCCCCCTGCCCCAAGCCTGGTTCATTAATGAAAATATTGATCTCCCCCGCGAAGAAATTCGTAGCGCCCAGGAGCTGGGTGTAAATCTATTAAACTTTGCCGCCCAGCGACGACGGATGCATCAATGGTTGAAATCTGGGGTTGAGGTCCGGGAAGTCTGACCATGCCTAAACAAATTCTCACCCAACTCTCCACCAATACGGTTCACCTGGGGACAGGCAATGACCAGTTTGAGGTCATGGTCAACAATCTCAGCGACCGATTTGCTACCTTTGCCCTAGAGCTATCCGCGTCGGGGGTTGCCCGACAGACCACCCCCGACTGGTATCGACTCACTCCAGATTTATCAGCCAAAATCCCAGCGGGGGACCACGTCAACTTTGTGGTCAATATCCTAGAGGTTCCCCCCATTCCCGGTGGCTTTACCGGCAAAATGAATCTCAATGTCAACGTCACTTGTCTAGAGCTGGGGGAAGAAGATCGGCAGTTAGTCAATCTTGTGGTGACCGGTTCCGGCGTCATTCCCCCTACCCTTAAGGTGCCAATCACCGATTTTCAGGCAGTTTCAGGAGATCTGCTGGAGATTCCCCTACAGATTTACAACGCCAATCGCAACACCGCCAACATTCGTTTAGCCCTTAAAGGGTTGCCTAAAGCCTGGCTGACCGAAGGACATGAACGACGTCTACAGGTGGCATCCCAAGGAAGTGCCCATGGGTTGTTTCTTTGTCAGCCGCCCCTGGCTAGCGAGGCCAAAGTTTATCCTTTTTATATCGAGGCTAGTCAGGCTGAAGCACCTGTTGTCCAACAAGCTGGAACTCTAACAGTATTGCCAACGGGCTGGGTAGAGTTTACCTGCGCAGCAGATGAGGCAGACTCTGCAGAATCAACCATAAAAGAGAACGAGCCCGTTCGATATACCCTGCAGCTGAATAACCAGAGCAATGTCCGTCAGGCTGTTGCCATGACTCTAAACCGGGTTGATATACCCTGGTACAAAAAAGTGTGGGCCAGGGTGCGTCGCCCACACCCAGCTAGCACCACCTCCCATACCCTGCAGCTTAGTCCAGCCCAGGTGGAACTCAAAGCTGGTGATATCGCCAAGATGGAGCTAACCCTTACGCCCGTATCACCCTGGCTAGGCTGGCAGCAGCGACAACAGTTTCAGCTGCGGCCCCAGCTTCAACAGACAGAAATGCGGCCACCGACCCAAACCGTTGAGCTGCTGACCACCCCTAAAATCCCCTTTTGGGTCCAGTGTTTGGGCATCGGTAGCTTAAGCATCGCTGCCATTATTGCCATCTATTGGCCCAGCGGTCATCGTGGTCCTGTCAACAGTGTCCAGTTTGATGGTCAGGCCAATGCCATTATTAGCGGTGCTGATGATCACACCTTACATCGCTGGCAAGTGTCTCCCAAACTGCGGGATATGGCTACCCTAAACGATATAGATAAAGCCATTCGAGTCGTTCGCTATCGCCCCCGCAACAACGATCTATTGGCCGCTGGTTTAGAAAATGGTGAGATTCAGCTGTGGGATTTTCTCTCGCGAAAATCCCCAAAATCATTGGTTTTTCAGAAAGACGATCGGGTATTTGATCTCCGCTTTAGCCATGATTCTCAAAGTCTGTTTAGTGCCCACGGCAGTGGACTAGTACTCCGCTGGGCCATTGATGAGCTGACCGATTTGGGCAAAGATACAATCCCTAAACAACAGCATCAGTTCGGCTTTGCCATTCAAGCGATCGCACCTATTACCTACACCAGCAAGGAACAACAAACCCATCTCCTAGCCGTTGGTGGGCGATTTAACCGTTTAGTCCTATGGAACTTTGAAAAAGGTCAGCCGCAACCCCTTGACTATCCCCAGGGCGACCCAAACCACTATCTTTATAGTTTAGACACCGCTGATGCTAACCCCACCCGTCTGGCTGCAGCAGATAATCAGGGTCGGATTACCCTGTGGGACCTGGACAAATGCCTAAAAGACACCACACCATGTAGACCCAGCGATCAATGGGAGGACGGTCACCAGGGTAAACCGGTCAACACCGTTGCCCTGAGTAAAAATGCCTGTTACCTGGTTAGCGGCGGTGACGATGGTCGAGTCATGCTATGGTCCCTAAATACCCTGGGGCAAGTCATGACCCATAAGCAGCTGGCCCGCTTTAAGAAACCCGTCA
>CALBPH010000684.1 GCA_937899365.1 uncultured Leptolyngbya sp. | reverse complement strand
GATAGCTATGGGTAATTGTTAGTGTGTCCCCATCAGGAGGGAGGTATGAAGTAAATGTTGTGTCGGGTACTGTGTGGCCTATTAAGTGGCGGCTTGCTTACAGCTATGCTGCCGATGTCTCCTGCGATCGCACTTTCAGAAGATGAGCTACTCGAGAAATTTTCGGCCGTGCCTGTGTTTGTGGTAGCTGACAGCGCTGGCGGATATGTCACCTCACTGGTCGATCTACCTAATGACGGGATGGGGAATATAGCCCTGTTGAGAGTCTTCTTTAGCGAAGATGATGTTCGTAGTTTTGTGGAGCAGGTTCGTGAAGACGAGCCTAGGTTCAATCAAGGGGGGTCAGTCGGTGTAATTGATCTGGCAACCGTCCATCTCCTGGCAAAAGAACAGCGGGAGACACCCCTAAAGCTAGTGTTTATTCCTCAAACAGATGACCTGGAAGCAGCTCGAGCGTTAGACAGTGACTTTGGGGGCACAACCTCGTCATCCCTGGTGCCGTTGTTTGCTTTACAGGATGCAGCTGGAAACTACCTACCGGTATCGTTTGGCTCAGAGCCCGAGGAACCCGTATTTTCCATGTTCTTTTCAAAGCAGGATGCGGATAGCGTCTTAAGCGCACTGCAATCGTCAGGTTCAGATGTGAGTCAGCTCAATATTGGTGTGGTGTCGTTGGCTGATCTCTCTAGTGATTTACTGGGTAGAGATGATGAGTCATTTGAGCGCATTCAGTTTCTGCCAGACTCCGAAGTCATCAACCATATTCAAAATCTAGAGTTGGAATAGGCACTGGGGACTGATTGCCCAATAAGTTCCTATGGCAGGGAATTTATAGTAGAGGTCTGGGGCAGTGAGTGGAGTAAGTCGTAGATACGATGGGCCATGGCCAGTTTCGTAGCCGTATTCAAGGGTACTTGACGTCCTTGGATATCTAGAAATACACCGTGGTTGCGATCGCACCCAAATCCACTCTCTGGCTGATCCACCGGGTTGGCCACAATGGCATCTAAACCTTTGCGCTTGAGTTTGCCTAGGGCGGGCTCAATGATATCGCCAGTTTGAGCCGCAAACCCCACCAGGGTTTGCTCGGCTCTTTTGCTAGCGGATAGCTTTGCCGAAATGTCTGGCACAGAGTCCAGGGGCAGGGGGTTGGGCTAATCGGCCTTGGCTAATTTGCCAATCACTTGGCCTTGGGGTCGCATATCGGCCACAGCGGCAGCCATGATGATCCAATCTGCTGCATCGCTCTGGACCAGGAGGGCGGCTTCCATATCAGTGGCGCTGACCACCGCTGTCGTTTGCACCCCGTCGGGAATGGTATCGCGGAGGTGGCTCTCCATAGGGCCATGGACCAGGGATACGTGGGCTCCGCGATGGATAGCTGCGGTTGCCAGGGCAATTCCCATGCGACCGGTGGAGGGATTGCCAATGTAGCGAACCGCATCGATAAATTCTTGGGTGCTACCGGTGCTAATAAGAATGTGCTTGCCCCGGAGGTCGCGGCGACCGTGGGTATGCTGTAGCGAATCTAGGGCCGCCAGGATAGTTTTGGGTTCAGCCATGCGTCCAGTGCCG
>CALBPH010000683.1 GCA_937899365.1 uncultured Leptolyngbya sp. | reverse complement strand
ACCCACCGCGCCGCTCCGACGCCACCTACGCCACTTGCCGTAGGTGTCATCGGCTATTTACAGCCGTCTCAGCACATAAAAAAGGTTCGCCTCTTCACGCAAAGATGGCGAACCTACGATAGCGAACATGTCAACGAAATGCGCTTGTTACCACCCTAGAGGACAGCTGTTGCTGAGCCAATTGGTCAAAGGTCTAATTCTAGTGACCGTAGTTTATTCTGTGGCAGAAAAGATCGGCTGCATATTTTTAAGCCCCTTTTATACCAAGGGCTACAGCCTTGGCTCTGAGGCTGGGGGTTCTGATTATTAGACAGCAAAATTGCCTATGTTTTTATCAATTTTTAGGACTGCGTGATTACACCCAACTTTGCTTCAAACCCTTGCGTGTTGACAAAAAAATGTTGATTCTAGTTAGAGGTACGACCGCTGCGGAATCAGGGTAAATATACAGTTATCAGGTGAAGGTAGGAGTTGATTAAAGATGTATACAGCCCTTCCTGTCATAGATGGCAGCCAGTCCCCTACGCCGTCTGCTGACATTCGTCAGCTATGCCAGCTGCAGATTGATCGCCTGAGCGAAAAGCTGCCCATATTAGACGTTTGGCTAGTATGTTGGAATCAGCTTGAAAATAAGCGAGATATGATTCCATCTCGGCGAAATCATGGTGTAGGACAGCAAATAAGGTCTTATTTAGAATCAGAGCGCTGGATATCTGAAAATTTGCCGTTTTTAGAGCTTACTCCCCTATCTTTAGGCTCTAGTGAATCCCAGGCCTATGTGTGTGGTCTAGGCAAGACAAATGCCCATTGGGATTATTTGTTTCTAAGGACAGAAGAGCATATCTCTCATTTTCAACAAGACCTGGTAAAAGAGTATGCTCAGCTGTTGCATCAATATCTCACCCTCTATCAGGAGAACCTGCGTCAGCGCTCCAAAATTCAGCTTTTAGAACAGGCCCTACAGCAGGCGGATCATCAGCTACGCAATCCCCTGGCGTTGATTAGTCTCTATGCTGAGACCATTGGGTTAGGGGCAGAAAATGAGGCCCAGAAGCAGCAGGCGGACTGTATTCGTGAAACGGCTCAGTATATTTCGACAAATCTCGGTGGTTTGCTTAACTGCGGTAAGCGGGCGAGTCTCCGGCGAGAAAAACATACTCTGTCTGCGTTGTTACAGGATGCGACGGTGTTGTTAGCACCCAGGATCGTAGACAAACAACTCACCATTGTTCAATCGGCTGCCCGGCCAGTGTCTCTTGTTGTGGATGGTTGGCTGGTGGCACAGGTGTAACAAAACCTGCTGGGTAATGCGATTCATTTTAGTCCCAAGGGGGGGACTATTACCGTTAACTGGCAAGTCTCTCAGCATGCGGTGCTAATTACGATCAGCGATCAGGGGCCGGGGGTAGGGGAGACTAATATCTCTGAGCTGAATGATCCGTTCTATTCACAGCGCGCTGGGGGGACTGGTCTGGGACTTGCGATCGCAAAGAAAATCGTCCTCGACCACGACGGCCGTATCGGTGCCGAAACCCTTGCCAAGGGAGGCGCTAAGTTTTCTATTTTTCTACCCCGTTAGCGTTCGTATCCACGTTCTCCCCTGCATAAAGGACCAGGTACAACCGTAGGTCTACTATATTTGTAACCCATGTAGGCGCATCCGCAATGACTGATGCCATTTCCGTTCTTTTAGTAGACGACCACGCCGAATTTAGACAGGGGCTGCGTACCCTGCTGGGCTTTTACACCGATGACTCCGCCACATTTGAGGTGGTGGCAGAAGCCACATCGGCGGAGCAGGCCATTGAAATGGTTGCCACCCATAGTCCCATGATTACCCTGTTGGATATGGAATTAGGGACGGGCACGGGGTTGGATGTGCTGCAGCGTCTCAGAACCCTCGGTATTGATACGCGGGTGCTAAGTCTGTCTGCCCATCGAGAAGATAAGTGGGTATTCCAGGCAATGCAGGCCGGTGCCAAGGGCTATGTGGC
>CALBPH010000682.1 GCA_937899365.1 uncultured Leptolyngbya sp. | reverse complement strand
GCCGGGGCGCCGCCCTAATACCCAACGTATTGGGTTTTTCCCAATAGCATTAGGTGGGGGTACGGCGGGGGCGATTATCAATGTTCTGGATCGGGTTTTGCAGAAGATTTAGAGGGTGAAACTCCAATCATGAGGTTATTGCGACGCCTCACTCATAACACCCATAGAACGCACAAACGTCCTAAGACCTTAGGACGTTTGCTATGTTTCTAAATTTTTTAGCTAGTAAGAGCCGAGGACACAGGATGCTTTGGACTCTCTGACATCAAGGTTTTTGGCTGTAGCTAGGTTGCTTTCACCAAGACCAAATCCCCGTCGATGATTGCCTCATAAGGAGCTAGGGGCTCAGTGGCGGGGCCTGTGGTCACGCTGCCATCAATCCCAAACTTGGAGCCGTGGCAAGGGCAGGCAAAGGCATCATCTTTCCATTCCACACCGCAGCCCTGGTGGGTACACATGGAGTTGAGGGCAATTAAACTATCGGCATTGGCCGGATCTCGGATGACAATGACCGGTCCAGCAATAAAGGCTTTTTTTCCGAGAGACCCATTGGCGTCCAAATCAGCCACGGTGCCCAGGGCGGCAAAGCCGTCTTCCCTAGGCTTGGAGTCAATCTTTTCCGTGGGGGTGGCCCCTGCGGCTGGTTCCTCCGGCGCGGTTTCAGACGCTGTATCTTTGGGGGTGCAGGCTGCGATCGCAACCGGTAATGACGTGGCGATCATCCCCAAGCCAACCAAATTGCCAAATTCACGACGGTTCATAAGTAATCTCCTCTCTTTTTCAGGGGGCCTGTAGCAGGCTAGTTACTCGACGAGTTGGAGGGCACAGCAGGGCTAATCTCGGCTTTGTTAACTAGACCGCTTAAACCGCTGCTCAACCATCCCTGATGTCGCACGGCTGTCACCAGCACGAACAGTAAATCTAACCCTACTACGCCAGCAATCATCAGCTCAGAACCGCCCGTACCAAAGCCGTAGCTATGGAGACCGGTGCCAAGGACAAAGTTAACGCCGTACCAGGCCATCAGCACCGCATTAAAGGCCACCACGCTGGCAACACTAATGCCAAAGTTGCCAATCCAGCCGACGAGACGACCGTGGAGCGGCACCAGATAGCACAGCAGCGCAATCAAAGCCCAGGTTTCCTTGGGGTCCCAGCCCCAGAAACGTCCCCAGGAGAAGTGGGCCCAAATACCACCCAGAATGATGCCAGCCGTCAGCAGCAGCACGCCCACCTGGAGCACACGGTAGTTAAGTTGGGATAACAGCTTGATGCGTTCTTTGGCATTGGGGGTAAACAAATAGCTGCCCAGGGCCACATGGCCCAGCCCCAGCGCCAGGGCAAAGCTAGCGTAGCTGAGGGCAATTGTAGGAACGTGAATGCTGAGCCAGAAATTATCACGTAGGACAGGCACCAAGGGCGAAATGCTAGGGTCCAACACTGCCGGGAGGCTGTCGGCCAAAATCAAACACACCATGGATAGGGGCGCGGCCGCCAGCAAATAGTATTTAGACCGTTGCAGCAGCTCAAACATGAGGGCAATGGCGGCAATGCCAAAGCCCACCCACACCACTGACTCGTACATGTTAGTCACCGGGGGGCGACCGGCAATCTGCATCCGTAGCCAAAAGCCATAGCTTTGAACGGCCACACCCGCAACAAAGGTACCAATGGCCGTCCAATAGAGATTAAAGGGCTGCACCCACAACGCCACCAACATCAGCACAAAGGCAATGCCGTATAGCTGCCAGGCCTTAGCAAAGGGATGAAAGTGGTTAAAAAATACTTCGCGCCGCATGACGCTATCCGCTGGATACACCGTCGGGCTCAGGGCTGCCAAACTGTCCCGTAACGATTGGGTCATGGGAGCCAACATGGGCAAATGGTCGGTGCCTGACAGCAGGGTCTGCTTGATGATGGCAAAGTTAGCTAGTAAAGGCCCCGCTGCTTCGACGTCATAAAGACTCTGGACGTCGTTGATGCCGACCCACTTACCTTTGATGTCAGTGGGGTGGGGGACAATTGCGATCGCATCATCATTTACCATGCCCAGCATCAGCTGTAGGCGGTCCTCAATGGTTAGAGCTTCCCGCTCGTCTCGAGTCAAATCTTCTTCATCAATCTGCTTACGATGGGCCGAGCGCACCATCTCCCCCAGGGGCTGATTTCTCATCAGGGTCTCAAAGGAGAAATGCTTTTGCTCCACATCCAACCCTGCTATTTCTTTTAGAGGTCGATAGCTCACCAACACAAAGGGCTCTTCATTCCAGTTGCGATTGTTAAGCCACAGCGACATAAAGGTCTCCATGGCACTTTCCTGGACGCCATCGTGCCTGTAGGTTGTTGACCCATAAATTTTGGCAACAGTTTCCTGAGCCACTGTGTCCAGAGGCTTTTTGCGACCGTCCTGTTGGACCGTCATGGTCTCTAGACTACTGAGAGCTGAGGGTTGAAACTGCTGGACGGGCATCGCGATTAGCAATAGCCCGAGACATAAACCAATCGCAAATTTGAGAAATTTCATGGGTGTATTTTAGCTGTGGCAAGTAGTGACTAATGGAAACAGTTAAGGAAAAAGAGCAACGGGCTCAACTTAAAAATTCACACCCTCCTCAGCGACCTGAGAAAAAGCTAAAAATTGGAATGGGTGTAACCGGACTTTCTTGGGTTTCTTCCACACCTTTAGCGGTAGTACCGGTGCCTAAAAGCTCACCTAGAAACTTGAACTTTCTAGCGACCGCTCGACCGTAGAACATAACGGCCACACCGATTGTCACCATCAGTGACCCCAACCAGGTCAGACCCGTTACCCACCACGGCTCCCGTTTAACCTGTAGCGTAGACTGGGCTAAATCACCCGGATTCCAAGATGCTTGGGCAATTTTCCAACCGTTAAACCAGGTGGGGTGATTCATCCACACGCGCCGGTTAGACAGTTCTCCGCTGTTGGGTTCCATCAGGGTAATTAAACTTGTCCACATGGCAACAGATTCACTCCCCTCATTGCGATCAACAATGAACTCGTTGAGTTTAAGGGCAAAGGGTAGCCGCATTAGTTTGGGGCTAAAGGCAACGTACCAGTCACCAGTGCTTGTTGCAACGGTTGTGGGTTCCCCCCACGGTACCCAGGCAGTGGTGCCATCGGCGGTGGCCACCTGTAGGGCTGGTTCACCCCCCTCCGCGTCAGTGGGTAAGGGCACAACATTGCGCTCTACCTGTGCCCTGGGTACATAACTCTCCAAGGTAATTTCAAAGTCTGCCCAGCCCGGAGTTACGGCCTGACCCACGGCTAGGGGACCTGTCTTAAATCCTTTAGATGACTTGGCTGCATAGTGCAACTCACCCACATCATCAACAACGACCCTAAAGAATGCATCCGGCTGAGCATCGGCAGAGATCTCATAGCTCAGGTCTACATCTACAGGCCGATCACCAGAAATCTGAGTGCGAATCGGTTCAAACTCTGGATTGCCAAAAATGAACCAACGTTCGGCTGCATCCTCGGTAACGATCTCTAGCTGCACCGCTGGATTACTCAGCTGTTGAGTGGCCGTCTCAGGTTTTCCATTGCCGTCTAACCGAAAATCGGGCCAAAAGTCTTTGATCGTCAGGCTAATGCCCTCTTGTAAAAGGGTTTGATTGAAACTGGATTTCACATCAATGGTCTGGATATTATTGCGCTGTTTAAGCTGCAAAGTGCCCCAGAGAGCATTGTTTTCTTGGGTAGGAATTGTTAACGCTTGCTGCAGCTCCTGGCTAGAGTGGGTCTGGGTAATCTGCAATTCGGCTGGGCCGATATCCATGCGGTCATAAGATGCTGGGGCCACAGCTAGCCATCGCTCTAAGGTTTGCCCCATGCGTTGGCTGCTGAGGGAGAGCCGCACCGCCGGGTTATCAATGGCAGCCCCATCGATAAACTGCACTGTTTTGATGGCGTGGTTGGTGTAGCCCAACAGGGACAGATCTCCCAAACTGTCGGGCACAACGGTGCCATCTTCTTTAATGAATAATGATGTCTGCTGTGCCTCTTGGCCGGGGACAGCAACTTCCAACAAATCTCCGTCCACCCGTAATGTACTGACGGGACCTCCATCGGTGCGGGCCAGCAGCATTCCTTCCACACTGAGGTGAATAACGGCAGCTGAGCCAGCAATGATGATCACAAGACCCCAGTGGGCGATCGCAAATCCAACTTTACGGGCCCCTTTCCAGGGATAGCGAAGCAGGGTGGAGATACTCAAATTTGTTGCCAGGCAAAACATTAAAGCCCCAAACCAGGGACTTTTATAAATTTCCTGCTGTACAACAGAGGATCCTACTTCTGCCTCATAAAATGTGGCCCCGATTAGAATTGAGCCGATTACCACCAACAGGGGAACCGCCAGCCTAATGGAGCCGATAAATTGGATTACTGCAGAGGTCATAAGCAAAAAAATATCAAAATGCTGGCTGGTGTCAGTACGGTCAGAGACAGCCAACAATATTCAACAATCTTCACCGTGAACCCAGGTCTTTTTTGTATAGATAGGTACAGAAAAATTGTTTTTCTGGTCAGTATTTCCAGTATTATTCAAAAAACGAATCGATCTGTATCGATAACTGCTAGTTGTTGCTGATTTTCCTACAAATTCGCGATGAATAAAGCAGAAATGGCAGAATCCTTGAATGTCGTCAAACCCTTCTATTTCAATAGCTTCTTGTTGGCTCGGTGCTTTGGGAGACTGTCGCGGACCCAATTTTATTTTCTAAAAACAAAGTTGATTTATTTATTGCAACTCGCAAATGCAAGAAGTGAATTTTACTGTTGTTTTGGTATCTGAAGCCACAAAAAAATAGTTGCGATCGCAATACCTTGATATTCACACAGGTAGCTTTCTGAGTTCCTAGAAGTGGTGAATTATTACATCTAGAAGTTCAGCTCACTACGGTGTTCTTGATTACTCCGATATCCATGGTTTTCTTAAGCAATCCTTTTGGATATTGGTGTAGAGACTGTTGCGATCATCACTTGTAGCGCGTTGGCTGAGTTGCTTGAGTACCTGTTCTCTTGGCTTTCTGCGTAGATTTGTTATTCGGGTTTTTGAAATAAAGCCTGTGGCGAAAATTTGTTGGAGTGAAACTACTAGGCATGTCCTTAAATGTTGAGTTGTTAGAGCAAAGTTTCGAGCTTGTCAAGCCAAAGGCTGATGAGTTTGTTGGAAGCTTCTATAACAACCTATTCACAGACTATCCGGCTGCAAAGCCGCTGTTTGAGCATTCTAATATGGCCAAGCAGCAACAGATGCTCAAAGGTGCTCTGGTCATGGTGATTGAGAACCTGAGAAAGCCGGACGTGCTCAGTGATGCGCTTAAGGGGTTGGGCGCTCGCCACGTTAAATATGGCGCCCTGCCAGAGCACTATCCGCTGGTGGGTAATAGTTTGCTCAAAACCCTTGAGCAGTATGCCGGTTCAGCCTGGACGTTTGAACTAAAAGAAGCCTGGGCTGGTGCCTACGGTGTCATTACCGAACTCATGCTAGAGGGCGCCGACTACGCCAAAGAGGACGTGGCCCTCGAGAATGTGCCTGCCCCTGCAGAAGAGGGTGGACTAAATGTTGAGCTGCTAGAGCAGAGCTTTGCTTTAGTGGCACCCCAAGCCGATGCCTTGGTGTCCACCTTTTACGACAACCTGTTTACAGACTATCCAGATGCTAGACCGCTGTTTGAACATACTGATATGTCCAAGCAAAAGAATATGCTTAAGGGGGGTCTGGTGATGGTGGTCGAAAATCTTCGGAAGCCCGATGTGTTGAGCAAAGCCCTTAAAGGTTTGGGGGCGCGTCATGTTAAATATGGTGCTTTGCCCGCCCACTATCCCTTGGTTGGCAGCAGTCTGCTTAAAAGTCTTGAACAGTATGCTGGCTCCGCTTGGACCGCCGACGTCAAGAATGCTTGGGTTGATGCCTATGGTGCCATTACCGAGCTCATGCTTGAAGGCGCTGAGTATGACAAACAAGATATTCAGCTCGATAGTGCTGTTCCTGCTGAGCCCCCTGAAGGGATTAGTATGGGAACCACAGCTGGCATCATTGGAGGTGGCTCTGCCCTTCTGCTCGTGCTGCTAATTATTTTGCTTTAACGGTTGCTGCTTAGGGATTTGATGGCAAGGATTTTGGGCCGGCGACTGGGGAGATTGGTGTCACTTAAGACCGGCATTATATTGGCGGTTGTTATCTTGTTGCTTTGGGTTTCTGCGGCGTTTGCCTTAGATCGCAAAGAGGTATTTCTACCCGGTGAGACATCCGAGGGGCATCACGTATTTGAAGCCTCCTGTGCTTCTTGTCACGAGGGGTTTAAGCCCGTCAGCAACGAAACCTGTACCCGCTGTCATGAGGCTGAGCTAGCGGATGATGTCCATGGAACTAAAAAGTTCCGTGACCCTCGCTGGGCTGAGTATCGAGAGCGGGTGGATGTGCTCACCTGTACCGCCTGTCATAACGAGCATGTCCATATGTTTGGCCGAGGTGTTAATCTTCAGCCCGATCTCTGTATGGCCTGCCACGAGGAACTGACAGTGACTCAGCTTAAGAGCCATGAGGGATTTGCGGCCGATGGCTGTTGGACTGCGGGTTGTCACAACTACCACGACCATCGCACCATATCTACGGGTTTCTTGCGGCAGAACATGGGGGAACCCGCCATGCTCCCTGTCCAAGCCCTCCCAGACCGGGTGGTTATTACTTCATTGGATAGCGCACCGGCACCCGATCTCCAAAAAGAGTTTTTGGGAGGTGGGTCATGATGGTTCGTCAGCGCGCAGTGACCCTGCTGCATTCCTTAGTTCTAATGGGGTTGGTGATGTTGCTAGTTGTTAGTTCTGGTCTTACTGCCAGTGCCGCAACGCAGCAGGAGCTAGATGACATTACGGCTCAGTGGCAGACGAGTGTTCATGCGCTCAATGATGTCAACTGTGCAAGCTGTCATCAGAACAATGAGACTAACGAGTTTGTTGCCTCTCCAAATCATGAGAGCTGTCAATCTTGCCATGAGCAGTCTGTCGATACGTTTCTGCTGAGTAAGCACGGTATTCGCCTCTTAGAAGAGAAGTCTCCCCTGACTCCGGCCATGGCTAGGCTGCCCATGAAGCACGATGCCATGGACAAGCAGATGAACTGTAATGCTTGTCACAGCGTCCATTCTGCCGACACCGTTGAGGCCTCTGTAGATGCCTGTTTGACCTGTCACAACGACAACCACTCCCTCAACTATCAGAACTCAAGGCATGCCGAGCTGTTTGCCGAGAGTAAGGAGCTGCCCCGTCCCGGTGTGGGTGCCGTTAGCTGCGCCACCTGCCACCTGCCTCGTGTTGTTGATGATCGGCTAGAAACGCCCGTTGTGCATGTAAACCATAACAATACCTATAATCTCAAGCCGCAGGACCGCATGGTGGGCGATGTGTGTATGAACTGCCACGGCGTTGAGTATAGCTATAACAGTATTTTCGACCCTGAGCTGGTCGAAGCCAATTTTGACCGCTCTCCAACGCTTGAAATGCAGACTTTTGACCTTATGGAAGCTGCTGAAGCGCGGAGAACGGGCAATGCCTCTGATTAACGCGATTGACCGTTAATTGGATTCCTCTGTGTGGATAACCCACGTTCAAGTTAAAACCTGTAGTTTTTCCCCAGGCGTACTTAAGTTCTGGACGTGGAAAAGTTACGTATCCGGATGTACCAGGAGATAGTTCAAATGTTGACCAATTGGATTCAGCGTATTCGCGCTAGAACAATAGCTTTATTGAGCCTGGCCGCTGCCGTTTGTTTTACGGCTGTTGCCTGTAGCGGTGGTGGTGGCTCTACGGTAGCCACGGCTACTGGCCCAAGTATTTCCCCTGACCTTGTTGCTGACTATATTCACACCGTGCTAGCTGCCGACCGTACGGCCTACACCAAGCACGTTGTTAGCCGTGTTAAGACGCTTGAAGGTAAAGAAAAAGATAAGGGTGTGCTGGATGTCGAGTCTACTGAAGGCTGGCAACAGACTGATGGTATTCCCCTACCTGCTCAGATGTTCCGTCTGGGATATGAGATTGCCAACGAATCTGGCCTGTTTACCTACGGTCTGATTTCCCCTTGGTATATCAATGACAACCATGGTCCTAAGAGCGACTTTGAGAAAGTGGCGATGGATGAAATGGTTGCATCGGGTGAGCCCTACAAGGGTTATCAAGAAGTAGGTGATCAGGCTTATTTCTCAGCTATGTACCCTGACAAAGCTGTTGCTGAAGCCTGTGTTAGCTGCCACAACACTCACCCAGTTCATCTCGAGCGCTATCCTGACAAGGTGTTTGAGCTTGATGAAGTTATGGGCGGTGTTGTCATTAACATTCCGGTTGAGAGTATGCCTGCTGCATAGTTCACGTTTGGATTCATCACTCGGTTTGATACGACACAATTGTGACTGAAAGATTGTGATCGATTAGTTGTCAGTTCAGCTCTCCTAGCGTTAGGGATAGTGGCTTCGGGTTCTATCCCTAACGTTTTTACCAATTGCTATTTGCTACCTAGGGGTAATGAAGCCTAAATTTGCCACACTTATATTATTGACACTCCTAAGTGCTTTCTTATTGGCCCCCTTTGTGGTTAGTCCGATATATTTAGATGCTCTACGGGAGCGTTCTATAGAGCTTCATCAGTTTATTCGTGGAGAGATTTATAAGCAGGCGACGGGCTATGTTGCCTTGGCGTTTGTGATTGGAGAAATGTTGTTATCGCTGCGCAAACGGGGACGGAGCTGGATCGGTAAGATCAAGCTGCCTGGCTCTGTGATTTTATGGCGTAGCGTACATATTTTCTTGGGTGTAGGTCTTTTGGCGGTGGTGGTTGTGCATACGATTGGGGCAACCGGTCTTAATTTTAACGCTATATTTTTGTGGGTTTTCTTTGCGGTGACTCTGTCGGCCTTGGTGGGTGTCGTAGCTGAAACTGGTGTATTGGAGTCACCACGCAAGATATTTGGTTTGCCAGGGAATAAAGATCTTGTAGTTACAAAAGGTCCGTTGATTCGCAATATGCGAGCCGTGTGGTTACCCACGCACATTTTTTTGGTGAGCATCTTTGTGATGATGCTAGGGGTGCATGTGTTTTTGGCTTATTACTATCGTTAGGGGAGCATCGCTTATATGGTTTCTACTGCCTAGAAAGTTTCTAAGGAGAGCAGCGCTACCCTATCGCCTTGGATGAGGCTAGTTGGGGTGTCTGTTGCAGTTGTAGCCGCTGTGATGATTACCCTCTTCATCACTCGTCCGGCGGCGACTACTAGCAGTTTTACGCCGTTGTCAGGTTTGATGACCCTAAAAACGATGGCGAGTGAGGCGGTTCCCTATGGAGATGCGATCGCATCCCCCAAACCTACCCTAATCGAGTTCTATGCCGACTGGTGTACTACCTGCCAGGGAATGTCCTCCACCATGGCCGACTTACATGAACACTATGGCAGCCGCATTAACTTCGTCATGTTAAACATTGACGATCCTCAGTGGGCGGGCCAGGTGGCCGATTATGGAGCCTCGGGCGTACCCCAGTTTACGTTGCTTAATGCCGACCATGGCGAGGTCAAAACCTGGATTGGCAAAGTGCCAAAACCGATCCTCGCCAATGTTTTTGACCAGCTGATTGGATAGTCTAGCCATGACCCTATTAGACCGATTCCTCAGACTATTAGAGTTTTTAGAAGCTGCCCAAGGGGTGTTCGATTTTCTGACCGACCCCATCGGCTTATCGGGAGTGCTGGCCATTTGCCTCTATTTTCCGATGCAATCCCTCGGGTGTGATGCGTCTGCTGCTGCAACGTTAGCCTGTACGGCTGCATTAACGTTTTTCTGCCTGGTTGAGAAGCCTGACTTTTAGCCGTTGCTAATGTTTAGCCGTTCTAAGTTCCCTGGGCAGCGATGTCGGCTACCCAAGGAATAGCGATGTCTTTGGGCTCAGTCATACCGATGGCGTTAGTCAGGTCCGCATTGCTTAAACCTGCCCCCTTCAAATTGGCCTGGGTCAAATCCGCCCCCGATAGATATGCACTCGTTAAATCTGCACCCCGCAAATCAGCGTTCTGTAGGTCTGCCTTCTTTAGACATACGCCATGACCGTTGGTTAACGTCAATGTCCATCGTCCTGACCAGATATAGACGGCACTACCGTTGCCTCCTTACTGCGTCGCAACCGGGCAAAATCTTTACCCTGGTGAAAGGCTTGCCTATCCTGGCAGGTTTAGGGCTCCATTGTCCCTCAGCCACATTACCTGAGCCTCAGTCAACCCCTGCACATCAGTAACCAGGGCTCCAGCCACCTGCGCCGCGGAAAAGTCAACGGCGG
>CALBPH010000681.1 GCA_937899365.1 uncultured Leptolyngbya sp. | reverse complement strand
GGGGTTACCCAGTAGGGTGTATACCTTAGACTCCAGATCACCCCCCCCCGTAAACTGGTCGATATCAAATAGTGCATCCGCTGATTCCACCACCTGGCTGGGGGTTAGACCATAATTCCCCAAGAACGTCTGCGCTATGGCCCCATAGGAGTCGCTCAGCACATCGTCCACCCAGCCGTAGTCTAAATCGATGCTGCCATCGGTAAACTGAGCCGGATCATCTAACACCGTAAAACTGCCAGCCACACCCGCTGCCGTTACCTCCAGACTGTCAGGGACGGTGACCCCGTCCAGCCCAAAACTACCCAGACTAAGACCGCCCAGCAGCGGGCTAAAGGTTACGGTAGATGAAGTATCTATCTCAAAGTCAAACGTCAGGGTGCCAGCCTGGGCAGGCGCTACGACGGCCATCAAACCGATAGCTGAAAAGGCAACTCCAGCAGAAATAAGCGGTCTATTCAAGGTGTTCTTCTCTCCCTTGTAAAAGCAGACTAGTGTTAGCCAGCGTTCATATACTGACCTACAGATTAACCAAATTAATTTGAAGTACTGGCAAGCCAGCCTGCGGTTTTACTAAAGCTTTGATGAAAAAATAAGCCCATAGCCCGAAGAGGGCTGTTTGCCGTTGCTGATTTAGGGTGCGCATATCCGTGAGCTATGGGATGTGCCGGTAGTTGCCTCCCAAATTCATACCGGGCAACCGTTGTTTAAGGGGCAATTTTTAGGAGTGACCTGGACGTTTGCCATCGGCTGCATCCGTAAGCTTTGTAACGTGATTTGGTGCTTGTTAAATACCCTACATAAGATCGAAATAGGATGGGCAAATAACAATCTTGTCCATCCACCACTACTCCCTTATCCGGTGAACCCCATGGTTAAGAAAATTATTCTTATCTGTTTAGTTGGATTACTCGGGGTTGTTGGCTTTGCTGGCCCGACCGGGGCCGATGCTTCATCCAGTACAACAGTTTGGATCGCACAAATGGAAACCCCTGCGCCTACCGTTCCCACCGAACAATCTCGCCCAGAAAAACAACCCGAAACACCCCCCGCTGCTGAACAAACAACGTCTAAACAGACAGCGACCGATCGGCAGCCGCCTGAAAAGCGCTCCGATGCTAAGCCGTTTAACCCTTACGACATGAAGGCGCTAAAGCAGTTTGATGCTGGCGATCATCGAGCCAACTAGTCTCTACCCACAGCTGTCACCACTGTCGCCACCCGCCGCTAAGCATTCCGGTGGCGGCACACACTGGGGCGCATCAAAGTTAGTCGGAGCCGGTAGTGGTCTAGCCGGCTCGGCACAGGGCGAACAGCCCTTGGTCCCCACTTGAAACTGGGTCATCATGTCATGGTCTTCGTGTACAAGATTGTGGCAGTGGATCATGTACTTGCCTTCGTGGGGGCCAAAGCGGCCAATCATATCCAATGTTTCAAAATCATTCACAAAGAAGGTATCTTTTTGACCCCGCTCGTAGGGGGCAATGGGTAGGCGGCTACGGCCCAGCAAACGGAAGTGCCCCAGGTGAATGTGAATGGGATGGACCCAACCACCGGTTGAGATAAAGCGCCAAATTTCTGTGGCGCAGGGTTCAACAAAGGCATCTACCCGATGGGGGTCCCAGGCCTTACCGTTAATCAACCACCGTGCCCCCAGGCGCTCAAATCGAAATGTGCGAATGGGGGCTTTCACCTCAGATAAGAGCGTATCAATGGGGGTCAGCGTGGCTAAACGGTCCGGCAGAGGGGGATTATCTTGGGCACCGTCGCTTACCTGAAAACACATCACCTGGGTACTGCGCAAATTGCCGTCGATATTGCCAAAGAAAATTGGGTTCACCAGCAACACGTCTTTGCCAGCATAGTCGGCAAAATCAATCACAAACTCATAGCGTTCTGCAACGCCTACCCGCAGGTTGTCAGTGGCAACGGGGGCACTCAACAGCCCGGAATCGCTAGCAATTACCTGCAAGGTTACCGGCTCTAAGGAACCGTCGTCGTGTTTATCCCGCGCCTCCAGTCTTAGGGTACGTGATGGTCCGCCGTTTATTACCCGAATCCGATACTTCCGGTTTTTGACCGTCATACGGGGCCAGGGTACCCCATTGACTAACACCACATCGTCATAAACTCCTCGATGGCGACGATCGTTAAACCAGAGTTGGCCATCGGGGGTGAGTCGTTTGTCTTGAATCAGTAAGGGGATGTCGTATTCCCCTTGGGGCAGCTGTTCTTGGGCACTGGGGTCACAGAAGTCGGCCGCGTCGTACTCCACGATATACATGCCGGCCAACCCCATGTAGACATTCCGGGCAGTGTGCTCAATGGCATGGTCGTGGTACCAAAAGGTCGCTCCCCTATCGTTAGGGTAGTAGTAATCCTTGTAGTACTGAGGGGGAATCAAATCTTCGGCATAGCCATCGTATTGGGGTAATGATGCAACCCCGTGCAAGTGAATCACCGAACTGATGCCTCGCCCCCGATCATCGGTACCCAGCTGATTCATAAACCGAACGACAGAGCCTGAGTTCTGACGCTGACGAATCAGCGGGCCCGGAACCAGTCCGTTGTAGGTCCACACCTCTGTCTGTTTACCCGGCAGAATCTCTACCTGGGATTTTTGCATGGTGATGGTGTAGCCATCTAAGTCTGGACCGACTGACTTGGCAGGCAGCACCTGCATGGGCTCAAAGGGACGATCAAAGAGAGGAATATCTGGACTAAAACGAGAGTTTTGGTAAGGGCCGGGAGGCTCTCCTGTGCCATGGGGTACGCAGTCTCCAGGGGCCGCCAGGGCTCTATGGATACCCTGGCCCCAGGACAAAAAGCTACTGGCACCCAGTAACCCGAGGCGCAGCGCATCACGTCGTGTAAAGTCCATCTGACCCTCCACACTATTTTGATAGTTTAGGCAAGCTTATATGCCTGTTTTAACCGCTTACAGTCGGATGGAATAGAAAAATTGAGAAAACGCAATCTTTGCTGGCATGAGGTGACGATCACTCTGCTGCCACGATGGGTAATGTGAGAACAAACTCGGTGCCCTGCTGGGGGGAAGAGTTTACGGTAATATCTCCGCCATGGGTTTCAACGATAATCTGTTGGGCAATGGCTAGCCCCAGCCCCGTACCTTTGCCAATTTCCTTGGTGGTGTACAGGTGGTCAAAGATGTGTGATTTGATATCTTCGGGCATACCTGCACCGTTGTCATGAATAGAAACGGTGGCATGGTCGTTGTTTAGCTCGGTGGTAATGGTGATCTGATTGGGATTGGCGTCTAAGGTTTGGTAGTCTTTTCCCTGGCTGTTTTCGTCTAGGGCATCAATGGCATTGGCCAAAATATTCATAAACACCTGGTTTAGCTGACCTGGAAAGCATGGAACGTCAGGGAGATTGCCGTAGTGTTTTTTGATGCTGATGGCGGGGCGATAGTCGTTGGACTTTAGTCGATGTTTGAGGATTAGCAGCGTACTGTCTAATCCTTTGTGGAGGTTAAAGGCAGTTTTGGTGGCTTTGTCATTCCGGGAAAAGGTGCATAGATTGACGCTGATATTGTGGATGCGATCGCAACCGAGCTCCATCGATGCCAGCATTTTGGGAATATCATCCAGCACATACTCCAGATCAATTGTCTCCGCATGGCTAACAATCACCTCCGAAGATGCCTGCTGACGGTAGAGAGCCAAATGGTCTGTCAGCTCCGTCAGACAGCGTTTTAACTCAGCCAAATTACCCCCCACAAACCCCACCGGATTATTAATTTCATGGGCGACACCGGCCACCAAATTACCCAGAGCCGACATTTTTTCCTGTTGTACAAGCTGTAGCTGAGTATTCTGAAGCTGGCTCAGGGCCTGTTCTAGCTCATGATTTTGCTGATTTATTTTGGTCTCAGCCGCCTTGCGTATACTAATATCCGTTGCCCGAGCAAAGGTATATTGGTCTCCTTCAAACTCTAAAAAGCTAGCGACAACTTCAACCGGAAACACATATCCATCCTTAGTTTGGTGAAATGCTTCAAACTGTCGATAGGACATTTCCTGTAGAGATTGCCAAATGAGCGGCCAGTCATCCTGGGAAAAGGTTGGGGTAATATCCCACACAGACAGCTGGGTTAATTCTTCATTGGAGTATCCCAGTGAGTGACAAGCCGCCCGATTAACCGAGATAAAGCGACCGGCTTTATTCAGCCAAAAGGTACTGGTGGCATTGTGGTCGATGGCAAACTGGGTCAAACTTAGCGCCTTTTCAGTAGCTTTTCGCTCACTAATGTCTTGCACCAGACCCAAGCTATAAACCGCCTGTTCCCCCTTTAGTTTCACCAAATAGGCCGTGGTTTCAGCCCAAAAGTAAGTTCCATCTTTGCGAATGTAGCGCTTTTCGAGGGTAAAACTATCAGTCTCACCGCTGTAGAGCTTTTGGATAGCCCGCCGCGACGCGGCCATGTCCTCAGGATGGGTGAGGTCAGAAAAGGTGAGGTCAAATAGCTCTGCCCGGGTATAGCCAATCATGTCGCAAAAAACCGTATTGACGGTTGTAAATTTATGGCTGGCTATATCCACCTCGGCAAACCCCACAGCCGCTTGCTCAAAGGTGGCTGTGGCACGAGCCTGGCTCAGCTGCAGCTCTGCTTCAACCCGTTTTCTCTCGCTGATATCGCGAAATACCATGACATTACAGTCTTGATTTGCCCAGGCAAGATGGCTGATGGTCACGTCAGCTGGGTAAACGTGTCCGCCCTTGGTTCGATGTTGAGATTCTAGGGTGAGGGGCTGAACGCCCTGAATCTCTTGCCAATGCCCCTGCCATTGTTGGGGTGAAAAATGGATATCGATGTCGGATATGCTAAGGGTAATCAGTTCTTCGAACGAATATCCTAGCAATTGGCACGCTGCTGTATTGCCATAAAAAATCTTTGAATCAGCATCAATCCAAATAATGCCGTCTGCCGCATTATCCACTGAGAGCTGTGTTAGTAAAAGTCTGTTGTTATGTTGGGTGAGTGCGGCTGTTTTTTGTTTCTCCAGCTCATAACGTTGATTAACCTGTTGCAGCTGTAGCTGGGTCCCTATGCGGGCTAATACCTCAGGTGTTTGAAACGGTTTATAAATAAAGTCCACGGCCCCTGCGGCCAGTCCTTTAACCATCGCTTCTGTCATAGATGGGGCGGTGGTCAAAATAATTGGTATGGGGGCCGTGCTGGGATTAGCTTTGATTTGCTGACAGGTTTCAACACCGCTGAGCCCCGACAGCTGCAAGTCGAGCAAAATGAGACTGGGGCTAACGGACCGTAACTGATGGATGGCTCCCTCACCGTCCAGGGCCACAGCGACATCGTACCCAGCCCCAGACAGGATCTCCGTGAGCCTATCCAAGTGTTTGGGCTGAGCATCAACGGCTAAGATTTTGGGGGTGGTTGATGTGGGTGCCCTTAAGGCCCTGTGCATCATCATTGTGTTTCAGGTACTGACAATTTTTCTCAAACCAGCTGTTTTCGTTACCGTTGCTGATTTAGAGGATGAACCGGTCGGGTAGATAGGTCAACATCTTGCGGATAAAATCATCGCGACGATCAGCAGCGCGTTTTCGTTAGGGTTCCCCATTGAAAACAGGGGACAGCGTTACCCGGCCTCCGGTTTAATTGCATGCGGTTTCATTATCTAGAGAACGGGGTTAATGGGGCCCTGTCCGGCAAAGACCGGCAAAGATCTGTATCCTCGTTCCAATAATTCAAGCGATAGCGCCGTTAACACAGGCTGCTTAGGCAGACGATAGCTGGGGACAATTGAGTTCCGTCGTTGCGTATTTTTTACCCAATCGGTATCAAATTAGCAATTTTTATTAAGTAACCGTTCTGAGAAGTGGGGGCAAACCCTAAAAAAACTAGTGATAACTTCCTACACGCTTTTAGCCTGTGTATCGTAATTAAATGTTTAGAGCATTGACTATGGCTTGGCAGCGTCCTGATGGTCGGCAACCCGATGAACTCCGTCCGGTTAAGTTTGAGCGTCGCTTTACTCGCTATGCGGCGGGCTCCGTCTTGGCGCACTGTGGTAATACCCAGGTGCTATGTACGGTTTCGGCTTCTGAAGATGTGCCTCGCTGGCTGAGGGATTCGGGGCAGGGCTGGCTGACGGCAGAGTATCGCATGCTACCCAGCGCCACCCATACGCGCAAGTCACGGGAGCTAATGAAACTATCGGGGCGCACCCAAGAGATTCAGCGGCTGATTGGTCGCAGTTTGCGGGCGGCCATAGATTTAGAAGCCCTGGGTGAAATTACCCTCACGGTGGATGCAGATGTGATCCAGGCCGATGGCGGTACCCGTACTACTGCAATTACCGGGGCCTATGTGGCCTTAGAAGATGCGATCGCATCTCTAATCGCCAGCAATACCATCCAGCGTTCTCCCCTCAAACACCAGATTGCCGCTGTTTCCGTGGGTCTTTTAGAGGGAGACGCCTTTCTCGATTTGAACTATCCAGAGGATGTCGCCGCCGATATTGACTTTAATGTGGTGCTCAACGGCGACCTGGGCTATATCGAAGTACAGGGCACTGCCGAGGCCAATAGCTTTAATCGGCCTCAGCTCAACCAGATGCTGGACTATGCCGAAACGGGCATTAAGCAGCTAATGGTGTTGCAGAAAGAGGCCCTGTTGCAGGACTAGAACTCCCGGCTGGCTGAGTCACGCCTGCTTAACCAGTCGGGATATCTAAACGGCTGTTTTGACTCCATCGCCGGGGGTATTGAGGGAGAGGGCAAAGGTTGCGATCGCAATGGTTAACCCGCCCGCCACAAAAAACGGCATGCCATAGCCAAAGGTAACCAGCACCCCAGAAATGGCCGGACCAATGGCATTGGCAATGCTCAAGCAGGAGGAATTGGTGCCTAGGGCTTCCCCCTGCTCGTCTTTAGATGTACGTAGCGACAGCAGTGAGTCGATCAGCGGCATGGGAAAGGCATTAACAATGCCAAAGAAGAACAGCAAAATCCAGAACGCTTGAACTGTAGGGAACGAGGGGTACAGGATTAAGAGGATCCCCCGCATCACCAGGGCCACCACCAGCAGCGTCACCAGGTTCATCCGCTTACGCAGAGGCTCTAACAAAAATACCTGGGAGAGAAACGCCAAAATTCCAAAGAATACAAAGGCAAACGCCAGATTTTTAGTATCTTGCCCTAGCACAGTCAGAAAAAAGGGCTGAAAGGCAAAGGTAAAGACGGTGAACGTCGCCCCGTTGAGAAACGTCATTAGAAAAATGCGACCCACCACCGGTTTGCGAAACGAGGCGGCCAGGCGGCCAAAGCCAAAGTCAGCCAGGGAGAATTTGAGGTTGCCATCGCAGGCCGCAGGCGGTCGTGTTTCCGGCAGCACCGCAAAACACAAGATAGCGGCCACCAGGGCCATGATGGCCGACACCATAAAGCTCATACCCAGCGGTGTAATCCCCGGCAAGGGTGGCAGCGTTTGCGCCAAATACGCCAGTGGGGGCCCCACAACAAACCCCAATCGAAACATCCCCCCAAAGATCCCAAACGCCTGGGTCCGCTGCTCCGGTGTCGTTATGTCACTTACCACCGCCTGGGCCACCGAGTTATTGCCCCCGGTCAGACCATCCAACATGCGAGCCAGATACAGCCACCAGGCAAACGGGCTCACCGCCGCCAGCACATTAGCCACCACGGTACCCAACAAACTCATCACCAGCAGAGGCTTACGACCAATCCGATCCGACAGCCGCCCCAGAATTGGCGTGCCAACAAACTGCGATAGGGAAAATGCCGTCGTCAGTAAACTCGCCGCCAAATCACTCAGACCAAACTCTTTGGCATAGGGGTATAGCGTTGGAATGATGATGGTAAAACTAACGGAATTAATGAACGCCACCAGGGTGACAATCCAAAACTGTAGCGGTAGGCGTGACTTGGCAGCCATAAATAAACCAGTGACGTAAAGTTTTGTAACCCTGTCAGAATATCAGCATGTCTGGGAAAGGAGGAAATTTGCCGTTGCTGATTTAGAAATGCATCGATCTATTAGAAATGTCATACGCCAGCATCTTGCAAATAAAAATCATCACGAGAATGAGCAACGCCGAAAATTTTGAGTTCTAGGTTTTGGATTAACGACCCAGAATTCTGTTGCCCAACAGAGTGCTTAAAGAGAACAATTCAATCGCGTAGTCAACACTTAGAGATTGTTAAAAATCAAGCTTATGGTTTTAGCTAGGAAAATAGCTGGGGCAGCTGGTTGAGTGTGAAAGGTGTTGCTTGGGGTCCCTCCGAGTTCCCTTTCCGGAAATATATAAGTTCTCCCAAATCGCATGCGGGGCTTCCCATGGTTAGGGCCGGGACGCCGCCCTAAGGCCCAACGTACTAAGTTTTCCTTAATGGCAATAAGTTTCGGGTTACGGCGGGGTCGATTATAAATATTCTGAATCGGTTTTTTCAGAAGATTTAGAGGATGAAACTCAAATCATAGGGTTATTGCTGAACAACTCCTTAATTTAGTTGACGCTTCGAGAAAAATTAGGCTAGAATCTCGTCATTGAGTTTTTCGCAAACTTTTATTGTCATGAACGCAGCCAAGCAGCTATCGCTACACAGTCTAACTAGCCTTTTTGGGCTAGGGCTGCTGCTGCGCCTGGCGCATACTAACTTGACATCAACCCAACATTAACGATCCAAGCAGATTTTTTGAACAACTCGGACATCTAGATTCTCTGATTTATCAGGGGTTTCTAGTTTTTTTAGGTTGCTAGAACAGCCCCTAAGCATGGAATGATTTCCCTGTTTTAGGCTGTACTATCTGTTCTCTGTCATCAGAAAACTGCTCCCTGCCGACAGCTTATCCCCTCCTGGGAGCGGCTCCGGGGTAGTTTTCCCCTGTCGCAAATTACCAAGTCTACTCTGTTCTCTGGGCACCTCCTCCAAAAAGAGATTAAACAACAATTATACGGAAACCATCATGTTGCAGAATCCCGCTCACAAATATCGTCCGTTTCAGCCGGTTCAAATTTCAGATGTTGCCAGCGTTGACCTGTCAGCTCGCACCTGGCCCAATCGCACCCTTACCCAGCCCCCTGTCTGGCTCAGTACCGATCTGCGCGATGGCAACCAGGCCCTGGCTCAGCCCATGTCCATTGACCAAAAGCTACAACTTTTTCAGCTACTCGTTCAGATTGGCTTTAAAGAAATTGAAGTGGGCTTTCCCTCAGCCTCAACAACAGAGTTTGAGTTTGTCCGTCGTCTGATTGAAGAAAGTCGTATTCCTGATGACGTCACCATCCAAGTCCTAACCCATGCCAGAGAGTCACTGATCCGACGGACGTTTGCGTCCTTACAAGGAGTAAAGCAAGCCATTGTCCATGTCTATAACGCCACCGCTCCAGTCTTTCGACGAGTGGTGTTTGACAACAGTCAAACCGAGACCATCGAGCTCGCAGTAGCCGCCGCCACTTTGATTCACCAGCTCGCCCAGCAACAGCCCGACACAGCCTGGCGATTTCAGTACTCCCCCGAGGTGTTTACCTCCACCGAATTGCCCTTTGCCCGAGATATTTGCAACGCAGTGTTGGCCATATGGCAGCCCACACCAGAGGCTAAGGCCATCATTAACTTGCCCGCCAGTGTAGAAGTATCTACCCCCAATGTATATGCCGATCAGGTGGAATGGATGCATCGCCATCTGGACTATCGAGACGCGGTGGCATTGAGTCTCCATCCCCACAATGATCGAGGCTGCAGTGTCGCCGCCGCTGAGCTAGGTCAAATGGCAGGAGCTGACCGTGTAGAAGGCTGTTTATTTGGCAATGGAGAACGCACAGGCAATGTAGATCTCGTCACCCTAGCGATGAATCTCTATACCCAGGGAGTGAATCCCGGACTGGACTTTTCACAAATAGATCAGGTAGCCGCCGTCGTAAACCACTGTCCACAACTGCCTATTCACCCCCGTCATCCCTACGTAGGGGAGCAAGTCTTAACGGCCATTTCTGGTTCTCACCAAGATGCCATTAAAAAAGGATTTGCTCAACAGCAGCCAAACGCCCCCTGGGAGATTCCCTACTTGCCCATGGACCCAGCCGATGTGGGTCGCTCCTACGAGGCTGTCGTGCGAGTTAATAGCCAGTCGGGCAAAGGCGGCATTGCATTTTTGCTAGAGCGTGACTACGGCGTTAAGCTGCCAAAACCAATGCAGATTGAATTTAGCCAGGTAGTACAGCAGGTCATGGATAGCACAGGGGCAGAGATGTCGTCTGCTGCCATTTGGCAGTTATTAAATCAGACCTATGGCACCTCTCCCGGGCCACTGATGTATAAAACACATCAGTTAAAAACGACGGAGGACCATC